>JAKZUY010000231.1:0-15718 GCA_047516345.1 Dehalococcoidia bacterium
GGCCATCACGGCGGACGAGGAGTTCAAACTACAGCTTAACGGCGAGTACGACGCCCGCCCGGCGATCATTTCGATCAAACAGGGCGCAGGCGGCGTCGACGCGCAGGATTGGGCCGAGATCCTGTTTCGCATGTACCTGCGTTGGGCCGAACGCCGCGGATTCAAGGCGGACGTGCTCGACCTGACCGCGGGTGACGAGGCCGGCATAAAGAGCGCGGCGGTCAAGGTGGACGGCAGCCACGCGTACGGCTACCTGAGGTCGGAGCGGGGCGTTCACAGGCTTGTGAGGCTTTCGCCGTTCGACTCGGACCATCTTCGCCACACGAGTTTCGCGCTCGTCGAGGTGCTTCCCGAACCGGATGTTCACGAAGAACTGACGATTAACCCTGACGATCTGAAAATCGACACCTTTCGCGCCAGCGGCCACGGTGGCCAGAATGTACAGAAGAACTCTTCGGCCGTCAGAATGACCCACATGCCTTCAGGTCTTGTGGTATCGGTGCAGAACGAGCGGTCATTGAGGCAGAACAAGGATATCGCCATGCGTATCCTCCACGCGAGATTGATGGATCTGGAAATGCAAAAACGGGCTGAAGAACAAGCCCGGCTTAGAGGCGACCACGTATCACCTGAGTGGGGAAGGCAGGTACGGAGCTACGTCCTGCACCCGTATCAGATGGTTAAAGACCACAGATCCGAGTACCAGACTTCGGGGGCCCAGAATGTTCTGGACGGGGATCTGGATGATCTCATCAAGGCCAGCCTGAACGCCCAGGTAAAGGGCGGCGGCAGCCAGGAGCCATAAACGTCAAAACCGACACCCCCTTCCCGCCGTATCCGCGGAATAGGTGAATATCGATCCCGCGGGGCTTAAACGGGTGGCAAACGTAGCAAAAGTCAACGAAGAGAACATGGATAAACGAACATGCGCAAATTACTGATACTGGTTCTTCTGGCGGCAAGTTCCGCCATTCTGGCCGCGTGCACCGGGGGCGGCTCTGACAAATCCGCCGAACAGGCGGCGGTGGTGACCTCCACGCCCATACCGACCCGGGCGGCCCAGGTCGAGGTTGCCCCGTCTCTTAAGAGTTCGCCCACGGCTGAGGCGCCGGCTGCGACCGAGAGTGACGGGATACCGATTGGCGGCATGTTTAATCGCAATTGGTCGGACCCGCCGACACTCGATCCTCACCTCGTGACGGACACCACGTCCGCCGGCATCGTCGTCGAGATATTTTCGGGGCTGGTCTCACTGAATGAGGATCTGGATATTATTCCGGAATTGGCTGAATCGTGGTCTATCAGCGGCGGCGGAACGGTTTACGAATTCAAGCTTCGGCCCGACCTGAAGTTCTCTAACGGGGACCCGGTCACCGCCGAAGACGTCAAGTGGTCAATCGAACGGGCAGCGCATCCCGACACCGAATCGCCGGTAGCCGAGATCTACCTTGGCGACATTGTCGGAATCAACGAGATCATCGAGGGACGCGGCGACGTGGTTGCCGCAAGCGGGGTGACGTTGGTCGATGACCGAACGATTCGTATCGAGATTGACGGCCCAAAGGCTTACTTCCTTGCGAAGCTCACCTATCCGACGGCGTATGTCCTTAACCGGGCAAACGTTGAGGCGGGCGGCGATTCATGGACCGACAACGCAGCAGGCACCGGGCCGTTTTTCCTGGAGGAGTATCGAATCGGCCAGCGCATGGTGCTAGCGCGTAACGAAAACTACTGGGGCAGACACGCCTACCTCGACAACGTCGTGCTGAACCTTGCGGGCGGCGTCTCAATGGCCATGTACGAGAACGACGAGATCGACATTACCGGCGTGGGCCTCGCCGATCTGTCCAGAGTCCAGGATCCAACCGAGGAGTTGAACAAGGACCTGGTCAGGGTTCCTCCGCAGTTCAGCATCTCTTACCTGGGCTTCAACACCAACGAACCGCCGTTTGACGACCGCAAATTCCGTCAGGCGCTCAACTACGCGGTCGATAAGCAACTCATCGCCGAACAGGTTTACTCGGAACTCGTGATGCCCGCCTACGGAATACTGCCTCCCGGTTTCCCCGGCTACTCCGAAGAGGTTGAGGGCATTGGGTATGACCCTGAAAAGGCGAAGCAGTTACTGGCAGAGTCAAAGTACGCCGATCCGGAAACGAGGCCAAGGATCACCGTGACCATCCCCGGGACCGGCGGTTCTGCGCCGCTCGACGTTCAGGTCGTCAGCGACATGTGGAATGACGTTCTCGGCGTTAAAATCGAGGTGCAGCAGGTCGAATGGGCGACCTACCTGCAGGACCTCAACCGGAGCCGCTTACAGGCCTGGGGCGGCATTGGTTGGGAGGCAGACTACCCCGATCCCCAGGACTTCATCGACATCCTGTTCTACTCGGAAAGCTCCGGCAACCACGGGAAGTACAGTAACCCCAAGGTAGACAGGCTGGTTGAGCAGGCTCGAACGGAGCAGGACATAGTCCGGCGTGTGGAGTTGTACAACGAAGCGGAAGAGATGATTCTGCAAGACGCGGCCTGGCTGCCCTTGTGGTTCGACATGGAGGGCCTCGCCCTGATCAAGCCGTGGGTCAAGAACTACGCATTCACGCCGATCATCGTCCCGCGACTGAAGAACGTCTACATCCAGAAGTAGGCCCGACAACCAGCGCCCGGCAATGCTGCCGGGCGCTGCGGGCTTGACACAAGCCCTTGCCGCGCACAGAGTCACCGCATGCTCACCTATAGCCTTCGCCGGCTTATGTGGACCCCGTTCCTGCTGCTGATAGTTTCGTTCTTCGTCTTCCTGTTGGGGACGTATGGCCCCGGCGACCCGATTGAGGTGCGCCTTGGGAACAACTACACGCCGGAGCTTGCCGATCGGCTGCGCGAACGACTTGGTCTTAACGACCACTTTTTCGTGCAGTACACCCGGTACATCGGCCGGGCGGTGCGAGGGGACCTCGGCGAAAGTCTCACGTTTCAGAACCGCGATGTAATCACGCTCATCGGCCCGAAACTGCTTACGTCGGCGCAGTTGAACATCGCCGGGTTGATTATCGCAATTGGGTTTGGGGCGCCGCTGGGTTTCTACGCCGCACGGCGGCAGGGCATGTGGATCGACCCTTCAATAGTATTCGGCGCGCTGGTCATATTCGCCCTTCCGGTGTTCTTCACCGGTCCGTTCGCCATCCTCATCTTCGCGGTAAACCTTGACTGGGTGCCCGTGTCCGGCTGGGGCGGTCTGTTCGACTACAGGGTAATATTGCCCGCGCTAACGACCGGGCTTCCGGGCATCGCCATATTCGTGCGGTTGATGCGCGCGAGCACGCTCGACGTGTTGGGGCAGGAGTACATACAGACGGCCCGCGCGAAGGGCCTGAGCGCCCTCGTCGTCAACTACCGGCACGTCGCCCGCAACGCCTTGCTGCCCATCATCACAATCCTCGGATTCACCATGGCAGGCATGTTCGGGGGTTCGCTGATTACTGAGCTGATGTTTGGCATACCGGGGATCGGGCGGCTGGCGCTCGAATCCGTTTTTTCCCGCGACTATCCGGTGATCATGGCGCTTACGCTGCTCGGCGCTACGGCGCTGGTGATGGCGAATCTGATAATCGACATGGTCTACACCGTGGTCGATCCCCGGATAAGGCTCCAGTAGTCCGATGGGTATGGAAACGCCGCAAGGGACGGCTGAGGGGCGTAGTCCCATTGCCATGGCATGGGACCGGCTGCGCAGAAAAAAACTGGCCATGGCGGCCCTCGTGTTATTGGCGACGCTCTACACCCTGGGCATCTTCGCTCCGCTGGTCACCGGCGCCCTTGGCAAGGACTATTCGGATCAAAACCTTCTCAAGTCCCAGCAGGGACCGGATGCGGAAAACTGGTTCGGGACCGATCGCCTTGGCAGGGACATATTTACCAGGGTGATTTGGGGCGTACAGACCACCGTGATCATCACGGTCGTCACCACGCTGACAGGGAGCTTGATTCTGGGTGTCAGCATGGGCCTGATGGCCGGCTACTTTCGAGGCAAGATCGATACGGCGATCATGCGCCTTGGCGAGGTGGTGTCGTCTTTTCCGGACATATTGTTAATCATCCTGATCGCGGCCACTCTAAGGCCGCGAATCGTGGAGCTTGTCAGAGACTTTGAGGACGCCACGTTCTTCAGCGGCCTCGTGTCGACGGGGGTCGTCGATTTCATCGTCATCGGTATAGCCTTGCTCCCGCTCACCTGGTTCGGCACGATGAGATTAGTCAGGGGCCAGGTACTGGCGCTGCGCGACTCGCAGTTCGTCGAGGCGGCGTACTCCATAGGGACGAGCACGCCCCGCCTGCTTGCGCGGCACATATTTCCGAACGTCGTAAGCCCGCTCATAGTGACCATATCGTTCGGCCTCGGCGCAATTGCGTTGTCTGAGGTCGTCCTGAGCTTCTTCGGCCTCGGCGTGCAGGTTGGCAGGCCCAGCCTCGGCCGGATGATAGGTGAGACGATAGGCCGTACCGGCAGCAGCGGGGTATCGGTCTTGCAGAACCATCCGGAGCAATTGATGGCTCCCATAGCGGTTGTGTTTCTGATGATTTTTTGCTGGAATCTTCTGGGCGACGCCCTCAATGACGTGCTCAATCCCCGCACGAAATGATCGGCGGGCCAGCGCGCCGGTCTGCTCCCCGTTGCATTACAGCGCGGGGTGGATTGTGCCGGCGGCTCCCACGCTGACCTTCGCCCAAGTCCGCCTTTATTGCGACTGGCAATGAGCGGGTACGGCTCTGTAGAATTTTGGCCACGCACGCCGGATGTCAGATCAGCACATACGGCTTCCTTCCGGAGATGAATCATGTCCTACTTCCAGTCCCGGCGATCTGCAGTCCTGGCTCGCAATGGGATGGTGGCGACGAGCCAACCTCTTGCCGCCGTAGCCGGCCTCCGTATCCTGATGGATGGCGGAAACGCCGTCGACGCTGCGGTAGCGACTGCTGCTGCGCTTAACGTCGTCGAACCGGCTTCTACAGGGATCGGCGGCGACATGTTCGCCCTCATCCGTATGGCCAATGATGGGCGCGTCGTCGCCCTTAACGGCAGCGGGCGTTCCGCCGTCGCCGCCAATGCGCAGGACGTGACTTCAAAGGGTCATAGCGCTATCCCGAAGTACGGCCGCGACGCGGGCATGTCGGTGAGTGTCCCCGGCACGGTGCACGGTTGGGAGACGGCGATCAACACCTATGGCCGTATGTCCCTTCACGATGTACTGCAGACCGCCATCGACTACGCCATAAATGGGTATGCGGTGAGCGAGGTCATCGCCCATGGATGGAAGGGCAATGACATGCCGGGCGGGTTGGGCTCGGAGAGCAAGCTCAGGCTGCGGCCGTCGGGGCTGGAACTCTTGCCTACGGGCGAAGCGCCGGTTTACGGAGACCTGGTCAAACTGCCCACGCTCGGCCGGACCCTGCAATCTATCGCCGAGGGCGGGAGCGAAGCGTTTTACAAGGGCGACATCGCCGAAAGAATCGCTACGTACGTGAGGCAATCCGGCGGCTGGATCGTCCTCGACGACCTTGCCGCGCACCATTCGGACTGGGACGAGGCCATCAGTACGGACTATCGCGGCGTAACCGTGTGGGAGTGTCCTCCGAATGGGCAGGGCATCGCAGCCTTGATGGCGCTCAACGTAGCCGAGGGATTCGATATTGCGGATATGGGCTGCCAGTCCGCCGACCGTTACCACTACCTCATCGAATCCTTGAAGCTGGGATTCGCGGATGCCCTGCAATACGTTGCCGACCCGCGGGTTACCGACGTGCCGATCGATCCGCTGCTGTCCAAAGAGTACGCAGATACCCGTCGCGGCTTGATCAGCCCCGACAGCACGATAGAAAAACCGACGTACGGCGATCCGCTCGAGTCGTCCGACACGGTGTACCTCACCGCTGTGGACGGCGAGGGCAACGCGTGTTCGTTGATAAACTCGCTTTACCAGGGATTCGGAAGCGGCCTCGTGGTGCCGAACACCGGCATTGCGTTGCAAAACCGCGGCGCGCTCTTCTCGCTCGATCCGGATCACCCGAACTACCTAAAGGGAGGGAAGCGGCCCTACCAGACCATCATTCCTGCCATGGCGACGCGCGAAGGCGAGTTCTGGCTGAGCTTTGGAGTAATGGGCGGGTTTCAGCAGCCCCAGGGCCATCTTCAGGTGATCTCGAACATGGTAGATTTCGGAATGGACTCGCAGGAGGCGCTCGACGCTCTGCGGTTCAGCGTGGACGTGGAAAGTTCCTGGAACGTTCGTGTCGAAGAGGACCTGCCCGCGTGGACGATCAACGAACTTCGTCGCCGAGGCCATATAGTCGAGGTCAAGTCCGGATACGACAGAACTTCCTTTGGCGGCGGACAGGTGATAGCCCGAAATCCTGAAACAGGCGTACTCACCGGTGGATCGGAACCTCGCAAGGACGGCGCAGCTGTCGGTTGGTAACGGCGCAAACGTACCGGCCACATCAGTTTTAGTACTTGTACCTCGTCCGCAAGGGACGGGCCGGCCGTTCTGGTAGAATTTGCCGTTGTTCGTAGCGGCCGTCAGCGTTTGGCGGTCGCGTCGCGTAAAGCCATGGTGAATTGGCCTGGCGTGCCGAGCTGAAGCGACCGGCCTCGTCAGCAATACGATTATCCGTTTGATCCCATCCCGCCTCGCAGTCCGGAACAGGCTGCCTGCCAGATGGATTCGGAGGAGAAGTTGGGCAAGATAAACGTCGCCGTCATTGGCGTCGGCAACTGTGCCTCGTCCCTGGTACAGGGGCTATACAAATACGCCGAGATCGAATCGCAAGCGGACGTCCCGGGCATTATGCACCCCGTGCTGGGCGGGTACTCGGTAGGCGACATCAACCTGGTCGCAGCGTTCGACGTCGACAGCCAAAAGGTCGGCACAGACGTTTCCGAGGCGATATTCGCGCCTGCCAACAACGCCGTCAGATTTCACGAAGTTCCAGCTACCGGCGTCATCGTCGATAGAGGAATGACACATGACGGAATAGGCAAGTACCTTGAAGACATCGTCGAGGTGGAGAGGGACCGTACGAAGGCCTCGGGGCAGACTGCCGACATCATCGGGATCCTGCGCGACCGGGAGGTCGACGTAGTCATCAACTACCTGCCGGTCGGATCGGAACAGGCCACGAAGTGGTACGTGGAGCAGATTCTTGCGGCAGGCTGTGCGTTCGTCAATTGCATCCCGGTGTTCATCGCCCGCGAGGCGTATTGGCAGAAACGCTTTGCCGACAAAGGCCTGCCGGTTGTTGGCGACGACATCAAGTCGCAGGTTGGCGCAACGATTGTGCACCGCGTGCTGGCAAGGCTCTTTGAAGACCGGGGCGTGCGGCTCAATCGCACCTATCAACTCAACTTTGGCGGGAATACGGACTTCCTGAACATGCTAGAGCGCGAGAGGCTCATTTCAAAGAAGATTTCCAAGACGAACTCCGTGAGGTCGCAGATCGACCACGAGATTCACGCCGACGAAATACATATCGGCCCCAGCGACCACGTTCCCTGGCTGGAGGACCGCAAGTGGGCTTACATCAGGCTGGAAGGCACTTCGTTTGGAGACCTTCCGCTGAACATCGAGCTGAAGCTCGAAGTGGAGGACAGTCCGAACTCGGCGGGCGTGGCGATCGACGCAATTCGCTGCGCAAAAGTCGGCCTGGACCGCGGTATTTCCGGCGCGCTTGAAGCCCCGTCGGCGTACTTCATGAAATCTCCACCGATTCAGCACCGTGACGACGACGCCCGAAAAATGGTCGAGGAGTTTGCTTCCGGGGACCATTCATAAAACGGGGTGTCGTCTCGGGTGGACGGCCATGATCACGTTTAGGGGAGAGTAGACTCCCTCAGGCAATTATCCGCGGCCCCGCAGTCAGGGTATGATCTGCGGAACCGGAACTCCGGAAGCCCGGAGGGAGTGTTCAGACTGAAGATCGCGCTCGTGTCTCCTTACGATTTCGCCTACAAGGGCGGAGTTGTGAGCCACATTGTGTCCCTGGGCAACGAACTTTTCAGGCGCGGGCACGACGTGAAAATCCTGGCGCCGTGTTCGGATCCCGAACAAGTCGAGACGGGGGAGATCGAATTGATCGCGTTCGGCCGGTCTGTGCCGGTACCGTCGGCCGGCTCGATTTCCCGCATCTCTTTCAGCGTGTGGCACAGACCGCGTCTCAAGGCAACCCTCGAGAACGAGGCGTTCGACGTTGTTCACTTGCACGAGCCGCTGATGCCGATGTTTTCGTTGATGTGCTGTTTCCTGGCGAAAGCGCCAAAGGTCGGCACCTTTCACGCCTTCAACGAGGGCCGCGGCAGCGGATACACGATCTGGAAGCCGGTACTCGCACGGGGGGCTGACAGGTTGGCTGGCCGCATCGCGGTGTCCGGACCGGCCAGGGAATTCGCGAATCGGTACTTCCCCGGCGACTACTCGGTAATTCCCAACGGCATCGACGTGGAGCGGTTCGGCAAACCTGCGCCGTGGCCGGCCGATATGGACAAGGACAAAACGAATATCTTGTTCGTCGGGAGAATGGGCGAAAAGCGCAAGGGCCTACGATATCTACTGGGAGCGTACAGCACACTCAAGTGGGAATTCCCCGATCTGCGCCTCGTTATCGTCGGCCCGGGCGAGCCCGATCCCGCTTCCTACCTGACGATGGGCGAACGGGCCATTGATGACGTGGTGTTTGCCGGTCCTGTTTCCGACGATGAGTTGCCCGGTTACTATCAGGCCGCAGATATTTTTTGCAGCCCCGCGACCGGCAAGGAGAGCTTTGGATACGTTGTAGTCGAGGCCATGGCGGCGGGCACGCCGGTGGTAGCAACTTCGATCCCCGGTTTCCTTGGGGTGATGGGGGACGGCGAACAGGGATTCCTGGTAGAGCCCAAGTCCGAAGAGTCCATCGCCGCCGCCTTGCGCACCTTGATCCTCGACCCCGCACTCAGGGATCGGTTTGGAGCGACCGGGCGGACTTCGGCACAAAAATACCGTTGGGACAAGCTTGCCGAATCAGTTGTCGACTGCTACCGCGCCGCAATAGAACGCACTCCGGCCGCGGTTGGCGCGATCTGAGCCCGGCGGGTTCCGGTGTCCAGCCTGCAAGACCTGCGATACCGTCTCCGCGGCGAGGTAGAACGCTGGTTTGAAGTACCGGCCGCGGCGACCCTTACAAGGCTGGGAGTCAGCGCGACCGGCGCAACGCTAATCGGCCTGGCGCTGACGGGCGTTGCGACTTATTGGGTTATCAACGGTCGGTTCCTCATAGCCGGCATTGTCGCGTTGGCGGCGGCGTTGTTCGACCTCGTGGACGGCGCCATTGCCAGACGCACAGGCACTGTCAGCGACCGCGGCGCGTTGCTCGATTCGGTCGCAGACCGTGCGGCTGAGAGTTCGATCCTGATCGGGCTGGTCATTTACTACTCAAGCGTTCCAGCGTTGAATCGTCCTGCGATCATCCTTGCGGCCGTGGCTCTGGCCGGCTCCCTTATGGTTAGCTACGTGAGGGCGAGGGCCGAAGGGCTTGGCTACCGCGGGACGGGCGGATTTCTGACGAGGCCAGAGCGTGTGGTTATCTTGACCGCTGGCCTGCTGGCCATGCACCCGATACCATCCCTATGGATCATTGCGATCGGCACGCCCCTGTCCGCGTTACACCGCTTCTACGTGGAATGGCGCGCCGCGGGTCAACCGTCCGAATGACCATCCCGGCCACGAAATGAAGCGTGTATGCCGGTCCGGGTTTGAGAAACTTACGTATTACATTTCGCCCGTGTTGATCACTTTGTAACCACGGCGCCAGTCGCAGGACCGATGAAAAAGCTGACGAAATATTGCCCGGCCCGGTCGGCGGTTGTCCGGTTGTTGGTCGCTACTGTGGCTACCTTGGCGTTATTTGGCGGCGCTGATTTGGTCGCGGCCGATGAGCACGTGCGAATAATCTCGTCTGGCGCGGAGTCTCAATTCCCGGAGGGCATAAGGTTCTTCGCAGAGGTCAAAAGTGACATTCCGGTCGACGATATACGGGTCCGCTACACGGTAGGCGACCGGCCGACGACTCAGTACAACTATCTGGACTTGCCCAGGGACGCCGGCCAGCCGGTCAGCGGCGAGTATTTTCACCGGACGCGACTTGCACAGTCGTACATCCCGCCGGGCGCGATCATCAAGTTCAATTTCGAAGTTTATGACGAGGACGGCGGGGTGTTCGAAAGCGAACCGCAGGAGCTCCTGGTGCTCGACTCTCGATACGAATGGGAGTTCGTGCAGACCGGGTCGATCCTCGTCTACTACCACGGACCGGTCAAGTCACGCGCCCAAACCCTGGCAGACAAGGGTTTCGAGTCCCTGAGCCTCATGGGGCGCATCACCGGATCGGAAGTCGAAACTCCGATCGTAATAACGATGTACAACAACGCGAACGAGATGTTCGAGGCCACCATACAACGCAGTTTCACGTCGGCCCACCAACTCGTTACGGAGGGCCAGGCGTTTTCATCCGAGAATGTTGTGCTCGTGCAAGGGGGCGACGACCGGTCCGTTGGAACGGCGACGCACGAATTGACTCACGTTCTGGTGGCCAGGGCGACGAGGGGCGGCTCAACGGTGCCGGTGTGGCTGAACGAGGGTCTCGCCGAGTTCGGCAATCTCGACAAGTCACTGTCATACGACCGCTACCTTGAGTGGGCGATCGACACCGACCGGCTTACGCCGCTTCACAGACTTCAGAGTTTCCCGGGGGACTCGAATCTGGTCATTGTCGGCTACGGTCAGGCGAGGAGCCTGGTCGAGTTCATGATTACCAAATGGGGACGGGAAAAAATGGCGGATCTGCTGGCCGGTATTGGCGATGGGCAGAGCGTTGATCTGGCATTGGTGCAGACGTACGGTTTCGGGATACGCGATCTGGACCACCACTGGCGGGAATCGATCGGCGCCGATCCGTTTGTAGAGGTCGCGCCGCAACCTGCCGCTACGTTTAGCCCTGCCGCGCGACCCACTCTCACTCCATACAGCCTCACCCCTGTGGCAGGCGGCGCTGCGATTTCGGCTGAGGCCTCCCCAACGCCATCGCCGATTCCGGAAACGCCTACACCTGAGCCCACGACGGCTCCCGAGGAAACACCGGCACTTGTACCGGCCGACGGAGGCAGATGCAACGCGCCCCCACAGACGGGCGCCGGCTTTGAGGGGTCGATGATTGGTGGGATGGCCGCCCTGTTGGCATTCGCGGTCTACAACAAAACCCGGCGAAGGCGCAGAGGTCCGACCGGCGAGGCCGATTAGCCGTCATTTCACACACGGCTGCGATCGGGTCTAGAATCCGGTACGTGCGGGCCGCGAATCCTTGCCCTGCAAGTGTGCAATTCAGGAGTACCTAACGTGTGTTTTCCATATGACTCGACCCCCCCGATTCAGTCGATATCCGGTTCGGCGATCAGTTCAACCGATCTGATTCTCACATCTGACGACGGTACGAAGTTCCTCGCGTACCACGCAGTGTCAGACAAGCCCGGCGGCGCCGGTGTGATCGTGCTGCCCGACGTTCGCGGAATTTTCGGGTTCTACAAGGACCTGGCGGACCGGTTTGCTGAACAAGGTTTCGACGCGGTGACCATCGACTACTTCGGCAGGACTGCCGGTACGGGCGAGAGGCCGGAAGAATTCGATTTCATGCCCCACGTGGCGGAGACAAAGGTGCCCAACATCGCTGCCGACGCCAGGGCTGCAGCTGATGTGCTTCGAAGCGGCGACGCCAACAAAGACCTGCCGTTGTTTACGGTCGGATTCTGCTTTGGCGGCTCGAATTCATGGATCCTGACAGGCGCCGGTATAGGTCTTTCGGGCGCTGTCGGGTTTTACGGGCACCCGACGAGGCTCGGCCGCGATGGATCGGCGCCCCCTATTGACCGGATCGATTCCTTTAACGCCCCATTGCTTGGGCTGATGGGCGGCGCGGATCAGGGCATTCCGCTCGAAGAGGTCGAGAAGTTCGATCAGGCCTTGGACGGGGCAGGGCTGGAACACGACATCCACGTGTATCCGGGCGCTCCGCACTCATTCTTCGACCGTCGTTTCGAGGAGTTCGCCGACACGTCAGAGGACGCCTGGGGTCGTGTCCTCGGGTTCATCCGCGAGAATTCGGTCAAGGCTTAAATTCCGTCGCCCAACGCGCCCGCGTTTGACCGCCGGCGCGAGTTCGCGGCCGGCAGTTGCGCGTCACGTTATCTGGCGAGACTTTTCGAGTATCTTCGCCAGAGTTCCTCCGAGGATGAGTTCGCGGTCTTCATCCGACACGAACGTGCAGTGCGTCCGGAAGGCTTCGAGCGCCTGCCGGTAGATCATGTCCGCCCTGACGACGGGGTAGTCGGAACCCCAGCACATGCGCGCCCCGAACCGCTCGTAAGCCGCCTCGTAGACCCACCGCGCGTCGTTGTACGGGTATTCCCACCGTGACGACTGTTCGGTCGCGTAGTGGAAGCCTGACAGCTTCAGGTGCACGTTGGGCATTTCGGCCGACGCGAGCACGTTCTGCAGATTCTCGCTTGGCGGACGGTCAGTGGCCCGCAGGCCTGACATGTGGTGGCAAAGAATGGATATGTCCGGCCACCTTTCAGCGATCTTGCGTATCGCCGGTTGGTGCTGCGGTCCGCACGCGATCGAGGCGATCAGATTCATGTCATTGGCGACGCCGAAGAAGTCATCACCGTCGGGGGACGTGAACCAGTCTCCGTTGTCCTCGGCGGCGACATAGTGGGTAAAACCGGACATCGGCAGGCGGGTCGCCGCCTCTTCCAGGCGTTTTGCCGCTCCGGGCACGTGATAGGTATCCGACCAGTTCGAGTCGACGTCGGCGAACATGCGAAGGCGGTCGGGGTTTTTGCGGACTGCGGCGCCGATATAGTCGTTATTCGCCGGGTTCTGCCAAATCTGCGCGCAGACGATAGTGGCCATGTCCACGCCGTTCTTGCCCATCTCGTTCAGCAGTTGCTCGACGATGCCGCGCGACTCGGGGTCGGGAACCTCCGGCAGGTAGGGCCATAGCTCCCAGGCGTGGCAATGCGAGTCGATGATCATGATCGTCCTTCTGTGTGTCTGCGAGCCTGTTCCCGGCCGTCGACGTTACGTAAATATGCCGGCAAGGGACAACTATATGGGCAAATCCGATTCATTTCTCCGTCCGTCCGCCGACATGTACGGCATGCGAGATACATAATGTCGGCAGTTTCGCATCAGGTTTGTCCTTCAGGACAGGGAGTAAGAGGCCCATGATCGACTCGGGGTCTGTAGCGTGGATGATCATGGCGTCGGTGTTGGTGTTATTCATGACGCCGGGCGTCGCTTTCTTCTACGGTGGACTCGTGCGGGGCAAGAATGTCATCAGCACCATGATGTACAGCTTCGTCGCCATGGGGGTGGTGAGCATCATCTGGGTGCTTTACGGCTACAGCCTGGCGTTCGGAACCGCGGCCGACGTAACGTCGGCGGGGTTCAACAACTTCATCGGGAACTTCGACTTTGTCGGGTTCAGAGACGTAAGCTCTTCAGAGGGCGACGGCATTCCCGTCATGCTGTTCGCTGTATTTCAGATGATGTTCGCCATCATCACGCCGGCCCTTATCACCGGCGCGTTCGCTGAGCGATTCAAGTTCAGCACGTATCTGATATTTCTTGTGTTGTGGGTGACGTTGGTCTATCTGCCGATCTGCCACTGGGTTTGGGCAGAAGACGGATGGATCAAAGGCATAGGGGCTGTGGACTTTGCGGGCGGCACAGTGGTTCACATCAATGCCAGCGTGGCCGCGGTGGCCGCCGCCCATCTTGTCGGCAGGCGGCGCAACGTGGAGCGAGGCGTTGAGCCGCACAACGTTCCTTTTGTGATTCTCGGCGCGGTGATCCTGTGGATCGGCTGGTCCGGTTTCAACGGAGGATCCGGCCTGGCAGCAGACGGGGTCGCGGTCAATGCATTCGTCGTCACCAACCTGGCCGCCGCGGTCGGCGCCGTCACGTGGGGACTAATCTCCCTCGTCCGAGGGGGGAAGATGAGTGCCGTCGGCGTCGCCACCGGAGCGATCGGAGGTCTTGTGGCGATCACCCCGGCGGCTGGAAACGTCGGGCCGATGGGCGCGTTCGGGATCGGCTTCGGCGCAGGCGTGCTCTGCTACGTCGCGGTGCAGTTCCGGCACCGGTTAAAGATTGACGATGCCCTCGAGGTGTTCGCCGTCCACGGCGTGGGCGGAATCTGGGGCGCCATCGCGACGGCGATCTTTGCGGTCGGCGGAGTTGGGCTGATAGACGGAGACGCGAATCTGCTCTGGGCCAACTTCAGGGCGGTCTTGGCGACGATCGGTTACTCGCTGGTGGTCACTACGATCATACTGGTGGCGCTGGACAAGATCCCGGGTCTGGGTCTGCGCGCCGATCCGGTTGATGAAGATAGCGGCCTTGACTTGGCGATGCACGGTGAACGGGCATACGTGGCAGATGGCGCCGACTAGTTCCGACGTGCGCGGCACGGAGGACGTGAGGATAAGCACGAGCGAACGGGACTCAGCGGCTCTCTAGCTGGAACACAGGCAACTTCCGGCGTGATGCGAAGGCGTCCGCAGAGTCTGCGCCGATCTGCGGCTGAGTAGCCGCGCGTAGCTGAACATGCGGCGCGTTTCCGGTTGGCCTGTCGATTGAGTCTGCGATCGCCGACGCGGTATCATCAAAGTTCCGGGGTCGTGGAAGTTTGGTTGCCGGGTCCGTACAGCGGGCGTTGCCCGGACGGGAGCCTGCACGATTCGCGGAAACCTGTGCGTGCAAGTATCAGTGTGTTTCGGTGAGACGGGGCAGCGGGCTGGTGGGCGCATATGTACTCAGGGGCGTAGCTCAGTTGGCTAGAGCGTCGGTCTCCAAAACCGAAGGTCGGGGGTTCGAGCCCCTCCGCCCCTGCCAATAATCCAGTCTTGCAGCCAGTGTGTTGGCGGCATTCGCGGATCCTGTCTGACAAAGCTGGCTCCTTCGCGTGATTCCTTTGTTAAACTCCGTTGTTCCCATGAAAACGGGAACCCCAACCGCCCTGTGGTTCCCCGATCGTGGTCGAGGAACACGGATGATTCTCGATACAAATCTAGCGGCGTGGACTAGCGAGACAAGCTCCGCTGGTCGCCCCGCATCGCCCCGTTCAGCCTTCTCTCGGTTCAACATGGCGTGATGCCGGGCGCATCCTGAGCGCTCCGCAGAGGGTCGCGGCGACGAACGGATTTTTGCGCCCCGGTGGGTTGCCAGCGATCTTGTTGAGGGCTGGAAGCGTCCGTGTAACTAGCCCGTCACACCTGCGCAACATTAACGAAACATCAGGTTCGTAATGTCCGAAAGGTTGACTACGTGGCAACCCGATTTTCAACAAGACAGGGAGGGGTATAGCCCATGATCGACTCAGGATCGGTCGCCTGGATTCTGGTGGCCTCGGCGCTCGTGTTGTTCATGACGCCGGGTCTCGCGTTCTTCTACGGCGGATTGGTGCGCGGCAAGAATGTCATCAGCACCATCATGTACAGCTTCATTTCGATGGGGGTGGTGAGCATCGTGTGGCTCCTCTGGGGCTACAGCCTCGCGTTCGGGACCGCGGCCGATGAAGCAGCCACTGGGATCAATAATCTCATTGGCAACTTCGACTTCATCGGGTTCAGGGGCGT
>JAKZUY010000232.1:0-4345 GCA_047516345.1 Dehalococcoidia bacterium
ATGAGGAACACCTTCTCCCCGAGTCCCTGGCCCACCAACGCTCCCGTGACGGACAGCATCTCCCTCATTCCCGGGCCGCCCTTCGGGCCTTCGTAGCGGATAACCACCACGTCTCCGGCCACGATCTCTCGTCGCCTGAGAGCGTCCATGACCTGCTCTTCCTGGTTGAACACCTTGGCCTTGCCTGACCATCGCGCTCCGAACTGGTGGCCGGCGACTTTCAATATGCAGCCTTGCGGCGCGAGGTTGCCGAACAGGGACACGAGTCCACCGGTACTGCTGAGCGGCGCGTCCACGGTCTTCACGACGTTCGTGTCGCCAAAATCGGGCCAGTCTCTCAGGTTTTCTTCGATCGTATTGCCCGTCACAGTCATGCAATCCCCGTGAAGAAGGCCCGCCTCGAGCAGGCGCTTCATCACTACCGGCACGCCGCCCACCCGATCGAGGTCGAACATCAGATATCGGCCGCCTGGCTTCATGTCGGCAAGCAGCGGCGTGCGCATCGAGATGTCGTGGATATCTTTCAGCGTAAGTTCCACGTCCACTTCGTGTGCGATAGCCGGTAGGTGCAATGTTGAGTTCGTCGAGCCGCCCATCGACACCACCAGAGCAACGGCGTTCTCGAAGGCTTTCCTCGTGAGGATGTCCGAGGGCCGAATGTCTTTGCGCAGCAAGTTCAATACGGCTTCCCCGGCGCGTCGGGACGATGCCAGCTTGCGTTGGTCGACCGCCGGTTCGGAGGCCGATCCGGGTAGCGAAAGGCCGAGCGCCTCCCCGATAGAAGACATCGTGTTGGCGGTGAACATGCCGCCGCACGCTCCCGGCCCCGGGCAGGCGTGTACCTCGATGGCGCGCAGTTCGTCGTCGTCGATCAGCCCGGCCTGCCGTTGGCCCACCGCCTCGAACACCGTCTGGATCTGGATGTCCCGCCCGCGCCAGCTGCCTGGAAGTATCGATCCGCCGTAGATGAAGATCGACGGCAAGTTGAGCCGCGCCATCGCCATCATGGCGCCGGGCAATGACTTGTCGCAGCCTGCTACAGCAACGAGGCCGTCGAAGCGCTCGGCAAAACACACCGTCTCGATCGAGTCGGCGATGACTTCTCGCGAAACGAGGGAACCCTTCATGCCTTCGGTACCCATCGAGATAGCGTCTGAAACGGTGATGGTTCCGAAGGCGAAGGGCGTACCCCTCGCCGCAAAGACGCCGCGCTTGACCTCCTCGACCAGCGGCGCAATGCCCGAGTTGCAGGGGGTCACCTCGTTGTGCGTGGAAGCGACGCCCACAAACGGCGCGTTGATGTCTTTGTCGGTCAGGCCCATCGCCCACATCATGGAGCGATTCGGCGCTCGTATGATGCCCTCGGTAGTCTCCCAACTCCTGTGCTTTCCGGGCACGCGCCCGGCCGCGCCGGCGGCAACTGTGTCGGGGGCCGTCGCGCCGTTGCCCATGGCTGATTCGTCGGGTTTTCGGGTTGTAGTCATCTGAAGTTCCTGTGTTTGCGTGAAGTTACCGCAATGTTACCCGCGGACCGTGGAGTTGCCCGTCCTGCGGTCCCCTTCGGATGTTAGCCATCAAACAGCGAACGGGTATTTTCACCGGTAATTCTGGCCATGTGGGCCGGGGGTATGAAGTCGCAATGCCGGCGCAGGTGGCCGAGCGACTGCTCGTATGTGCAGTGGCGTTCGACGTTCGGCAAGTCAGACCCCCAGATAAGCCGGTCCGGCCCTATCCGTTCGTAGTACGCCCGGATGAAGGGTTGTGCCTCGACGTACGGATATTCCCACACGCCTCCCATCAAAATGGGAATCAGTATCTCCGTGTACACGTTGGCGGATTCCAGCGGCGCCCAGACCTCATCGGGGATAGTTATTTTGCCGGCGTCGTCGAAGAATCTGTACAGGGGCAGGCCGTGGGTGTAAACGCACTTGACGTCGGGGTATCTGGCAAGCCAACGGCCGAACGACCGTTGTTGTTCGAGCCACTTTTCGAGGCTCGGTTCAGGGGAAGTGATGTTCCAAAAAACCGGAATGCCCAGACGCCGGACTGTTTGCCAAAACGGATCGAAGGACGGGTCGTCCGGCAAGGTCGTTCGGCCGAATTTGCCGATCAGCCCGGTGTCGAAGAACAGACCCCTGTGACCCAGTTCGCGAACCGCTCGTTCGATCTCTGCCAGCTGGCCGGGATCGTCAGCGCGCCACTCGTCGATCGTGGCCAATGCCCATAGACGATCAGGGTGGTCTGCAGCGACCCGGGCAAGGTAGTCGTTCAGGCGTCCGTAGACCTGGCCGGCTTGTACGACTGCGCGATCGACGCCGGCGTAGTCCATCTGGGCGAGTATCTGTTCCGGCGGTGAATCGAGTTCGCGGGCGGTTGGAGGCAAGTAGTACCGTGCATAGTCCACCCCGTCCGCAGTCCACAGGAATCGGCCGTAGTCGCCTCCCCTGAAGTTCAACTCGTCGAGGTCTTCGCCCTTATGCCATTCCCGTCCGACCACCGGCGCGTTATCGTAAATCCGGCGGCCCACCGACCTGTGAAACACGAGGTGAGTGGCGAACTGCATGTGCCGCTCGACTGATTCGAATCCCGACGACCCTCCCATGTTTGGGAAGATGTGGACGTGGGAGTCGACTGTTCCTGATCTACTCATTGCTGCTCCTCTGGCGGCCGGATACATCGCCCTGGCATCAAGCCGGAATCCGGAATCGCGGTCATGGTCATGAACATTGGCGTGGCGACTTTATACAATCTGCTACGTTTCCGGTTGCAGGACAGTTGGCCGTCATGCCGATTCAGCGCCGGATGTAAAAATTCGCTCAACGTTAATTTCCTCAACACCGAAACCGCGGGTTTCGGGCGCACCCCAATGGCAAAAGGAGACGGGTACATGACCAGAATCTTGGGACCTCGCGACGAAAGTTGGCTTACAGGCAGAGAGTGGGAGTCGACCGGCACTGCTCAGGCCGCTGCACCGTTTGCATTGCCGGGGGACCGGCCGCACTACCTGCAGGACCGCAACGTGGACGTCGACCACATCAAACTTACGGTCAGCTTCGATCTCGCCAAGAAGCAGGTCATCGGCAAGGCCGAGTTGAGGCTGAAGCCGATCGTTGACGGCGTGCAACGCATCGAATTGGACTGCGAGGATACAAAGGTTCAGTCGGTGAGCGTGGGAATGACGCAGGCGAGCTTTGTGCTCGACGGCAAGAAACTGAGAATCGAACTTCCCTGGCGATACTCGCGCGGCCGAACGTTCCTGCTCGCCATCGAGTATGTGGCGACTCCGCTGCAGGGCATCTACTTCACCGGCCCCGACGAAGGCTATCCCGATAAACCGGTCCAGATCTGGACCCAGGGCCACGACACGGACAACCACCACTGGTTCCCATGCATCGATGAGCCCAAGGGCCGGCTCACCAGTGAAATCGTGGCAACTGTGCCTTCCAGTTGGACGGTCATCTCGAATGGCCGGTTGATCAGCGACCGGAGGAATCGCGACGAAGGGACTCGAACCGTCCGTTGGCTTCAGGACAAGGAACACGCCGTATACCTGATTACGCTGGTGGCTGGCGAGTTCTCTCGCGTCGTGCAACAGGAAGAGGGTCCGCTGATCGACTTCTACTGCGAACCCGGCCGTGAAGAGGATGCCGCGAGAGCGTTTGAGAACACTGCGGCGATGATCGCTCTCTACGAAGACGATTTCGGGGAAAAGTACCCTTGGGACAAGTACACGCAGGTCGCTGTGCAGGACTTCATTTTCGGCGGAATGGAAAACACGTCGGCGACCACGCAAACCGATCTGACCCTGCATGACGAGCGCGCCCACCTCGACTTCTCATCGGATTTCTTGGTCGCCCACGAAGCCGTGCACCAGTGGTTTGGAGACCAGATCACGTGCCGGGAATGGTCCCACGGATGGCTCAACGAGGGATTCGCCACTTATTTCGAAGCGCGATGGCAGGAACACCATCGCGGTGTTGACGACTATCACTACGAAATCCTGCTGATGGCGCGCGGGTATCTGAGCGAAGGTTACCAACGGCCCATCGTCGAAAGACGCTACAACCAGCCGGTGGACATATTTGATCACCACCTTTATGAGAAAGGCGGCCTGGTGCTGCACATGTTGCGCAGGGAACTGGGCGACGAGACGTTTTTCGATGCGATCCGCCATTACCTGAAGCGGTACAAGGGCCACAACGTTCTCACCGTCGACCTCCAGCGCTCCATCGAAGACGTGACTGGGCGCAACATGGACTGGTTCTTCGATCAGTGGGTATTCGGACCTGGTCATCCCGATTTCAAGGTTAAGTATTCGTGGGACGACGAACAGAAGACGGCCACA
>JAKZUY010000233.1:0-4104 GCA_047516345.1 Dehalococcoidia bacterium
GGAAGCGCGCATGAATCCAAAATCGATGATTATCACCGGGGGTAGAGTGATCGACCCCGCGCAAGACATCGACCGGCCAGCCGATGTGCTGATATCGGACGGCCGCATCGTCGACGTAACCGACCTCCCGATGGTCGAGCCGCCGGACGGATATGACGTTGTCGATGCACGCGGGCTGGTGGTATCACCCGGATTTGTCGACCTCCACACACACCTAAGAGAACCCGGGTTCGAACACAAGGAGACCATCGAGACCGGTTCCCGTGCGGCAGCGACGGGCGGCTTCACTACGTTGTGCGCTATGCCCAACACCGAACCGGCCCTCGACAGCCCCGATTCCATCGCCGCAATGATGCGCCGGGCCGAACGTGTCGCCGCAGTTCGGGTGCTTCCAATCGGCGCGATCACAGTCGGCAGGGCAGGGCGGACCCTTGCCCCAATGGAGGGACTTGCCGAGGCCGGGTGCATCGGATTCAGTGATGACGGCGACCCGGTGTCTGACGATTCGCTAATGCGGGCGGCGCAGGAGCGGGCCGGCGTACTTGGTCTCCCGATCATCAACCACGCCGAGATCCACTCGTTGGTGCAAGATGGCGTCATGAACGACGGAAACGTTGCGAAACGACTGGGACTACCGGGAGTCCCTACCGAGTCGGAGTCATTGATGGTCCAACGCGACTTGGAGATGGCCAAATCAACCGGTGGCCGGGTGCATGTGCCTCACCTGTCGGTTAATCAATCAATCGAACACGTTTTCAGGGCCAAGGACGCAGGCCTGCGGGTGACTGCCGAAGTGACCCCGCATCATCTGACGCTTACGGAGGACTGGGTTTACGGGCTGCACGGCGCATCGCCCCCTCCCGGCTCGGAAGCGGGGTACGACACCAACACGCGGGTCAATCCGCCCCTTCGAAGCGAGGAGGACCGGCAGGCCGTCATAGGCGCGCTGCGCGATGGCGTGATCGACGTGATCGCAACGGACCACGCGCCTCACTCGCCGTCGGAAAAAGGTCCCTGCTACGAAAGCGCTGCGAACGGCATTAACGTGCTCGAAACCGCGTTTGGATCACTGCATTCCCTCGTCGATGAGGGCGCGCTGGCCCTCCCGATATTGATTGAACGCCTCACGTCCGGACCCGCCAAAATCCTCGGACGCAAACTTGGTTCGCTGCGTCGAGGCTGGCCTGCAGATGTGGTACTGATCGACCCCAAATCAGAATGGATCGTCGAACCCGACGAGTTCGCATCGTTGTCTCGTAACACCCCCCTTGCCGGCGTGAGGCTGCGCGGACGCGTAGTCACCACGATATTCATGGGCCAGGTTGTTCACGACCTGCGCGGTGGGCGTGCGGCTTGATGACTCAGTTCCGCCATAAATTCTTTGCACAAAGTGGCCCAGGCGCCTTGAATTCAAAATACGTGTGGGTCGCGCAATGACCGAAGTCCGCGGCCCAATGCGCCTGGTGCTGGAAGATGGGTCGTCCTATCTGGGTGTCCGCCTTGGAGCCGAGGTTGAGGCGGTCGGAGAGGCCGTGTTCAACACCTCGATGACCGGCTACCAGGAGATGTTGACCGACCCGTCCTACGGCGGCCAGATCCTCGTGCCAACGTATCCGATGATCGGTAACTACGGAGTGAACTCCGACGACATCGAATCAAACCGCATTCAGGTCGAGGGATTCGTGGTGCGGCAAGATTGCGATGAGCCGAGTCATACCCTCTCTACCGGAACGATTCACGACTATCTACAGAAAAACGGTGTGCCCGGCGTGGCCGGCGTCGACACCCGGGCGATTACCCGTAAATTGCGCTCTCGCGGCGTCATGATGGGCATCGTCACGCCGCGGGAAGATGTAACGGCCGCGCTGGAAGTCCTGCGATCGTCACCGCGCTACGGCGAGATCGATGTGGTCGGCAAGGTAAGTACCGATGTCGTCTATGAATGGGAAGGTGGCTCGGGCACGCACGATCAGGCGCCGCATCAGACTCATGATTCAGGACGGCGACTCCGAATCGTGGTCTCGGACTACGGCGTGAAACTCAACATTTTGAGGTGCCTGGCGAAGCGTGGGTGCGACATTGTCGTAACGCCAGACAGCGCAACAGCCGAACAGATCCTCTCATTCGAACCCGACGGCGTCGTCCTTTCCCCAGGACCCGGCGACCCCCGGTTACTCGACGTTGCCACCGAGACCGCCGCGGCACTGCTCAGATCAGCGACGCCTGTGATGGGCATCTGCCTTGGACACCAGGTAATCGCAAGGGCTCTGGGCGCGTCTACCTTCAAGCTGAAGTTCGGCCACAGGGGCGGAAACCAACCGGTGAAGGACGTCGAGACGGGCAACATATACATGACTGCCCAAAACCACGGCTACGCGGTTGACCCGGCCGGACTGCCGCAGGACGTGCTCGTGTCACACGTAAACCTCAACGACGGTACAGTCGAAGGGCTGTCTCACACTCGGCTGCCGGTCTTGACCATCCAGTACCACTCGGAAGCCTCACCCGGCCCCCACGACTCCGAGTACCTATTTGACCGCTTCCTGCACAAAGTCAGGGAACGCATGCACGGGACCGCCGGCTCATCCAGCTCGCAAATCCTGAGCGGGACAGGAAGCGTCTCCAAATAGTGAACCAGTTGAACACACTGTGACCACGACCCCGGCATCAAAAGTACTCGTAATCGGATCGGGTCCAATAATCATTGGGCAAGCCGCCGAGTTCGACTACGCAGGAACGCAGGCCTGCAAGGCGTTGCGGGAAGAGGGTGTCGAGGTTGTCCTGGTCAACTCGAACCCGGCGACCATCATGACCGACGAGGACGTCGCGGACCATATATATATCGAGCCGCTGACCGTTCCGGTCCTCGAACGCATCATCGAACGCGAACGGCCGGACGGAATCCTGGCAACGTTAGGCGGACAGACGGGCCTCAACCTTGCGGTGGAACTGGCGGATGCGGGCGTCCTTGAGCGTTTTGGCGTGCGCGTGCTTGGTACCGCAATAGAGTCCATCCGGATGGCTGAGGACAGAGATCGATTCCGGGCATTCTTGACAGAAATTTCTGAACCCGTACCTCAGAGTGAGGCGGTCGAGTCGATCGAGGCAGCCGTCGATGCAGCGGCCGGGATCGGCTATCCCTTGGTGGTGCGCCCCGCATACACGTTGGGCGGCACCGGAGGTGGTGTCGCACGCGACGAGGCGGAACTCCGAACCATCTCGGCGGGTGGTCTGGCGGCGTCACTCACTGGTCAAGTACTCATAGAGAAGTCTCTGCTGGGCTGGAAGGAAATCGAGTACGAGGTCATGCGAGATGGCGCCGGTAACGTCATCACCATTTGCAACATGGAGAACCTCGACCCGATGGGCGTCCACACCGGCGATTCCATAGTGGTGGCGCCGAGTCAAACTCTATCGGACAAGGACTATCAGCGGCTGCGTTCATCGGCGCTCAATATCATCAGCGGCCTGGGGATCGAGGGCGGTTGCAACGTTCAATTCGCCTACAGGCCGGGCCCGGTGGTTGAACGAGCGCTGGAAGAGATTGGCGACGATCTGCCGATGTACTACGTCATCGAGGTGAATCCGCGGGTAAGCCGAAGCTCGGCTCTCGCCAGCAAGGCGACCGGCTATCCTATCGCCAGGGTCGCAGCGAAGATCGCCCTTGGCCTGACGCTCGATCAGATCCCGAACGCGGTAACGAGAAAAACCACGGCGGCATTCGAACCTGCGCTCGATTATTGCGTCGTCAAGATCCCGCGCTGGCCATTCGACAAGTTCGCCACGGGCGACCGGGTCCTGGGCACTCAGATGAAGGCTACCGGTGAAGTCATGGCGATCGACCGCACCTTTGAGGCGGCCCTTCAGAAAGCCGTACGGTCGCTCGAAAACAATCGCGGTTCGTTGTTGTGGGAAGAGCCGTCGTGGGCAGGCGAGGAGAACATCGAACTTACGGCGGACGACGACCGCATTTGGCGGCTGGCCGCGGCCTTCAGGCGGCACGCTTCGGCTGATGAATTGTCGGAGCGAACGGGTATCGATCCGTGGTTTACTCGGGCAATCGGACGAATCGTCAACATGGAGCGGCGATTGCTTTCCGAGCCG
>JAKZUY010000234.1:0-4034 GCA_047516345.1 Dehalococcoidia bacterium
GGAACTGGTCGGCATCTCGTCGTATCTCCTGATCGGATTCTGGATGGAACGCCCCTCCGCGGCGGCGGCGGCGAAGAAGGCGTTCATCATGACCCGTTTTGCGGACTTCGGGTTCCTGCTGGGCATTCTCTATCTGTACACCCAGAATCCGGCGTGGCTCGATATCCCGGCCCTATACAACGCGGTGACCGCCGGAGCGGTGGCAGTTACGGCTGCGACATGGATATCCCTGGGGTTCTTTATGGGAGCTGCGGGAAAGTCGGCTCAGTTTCCGCTGCACTCCTGGCTGCCCGACGCTATGGAGGGGCCGACGCCGGTTTCGGCCCTGATCCACTCCGCCACCATGGTGACCGCCGGAGTATTTCTCGTGGCCCGCTTCTTCCCGTTGTTCGAAGCGTCGGACGCCATGATGGTTGTGGCGCTCATCGGCGGAATCACGGCGGTCTTCGCGGCGAGCATGGGTCTGGTGGCAAACGACATCAAGCGGGTTCTGGCCTACTCAACCATCAGCCAACTCGGATACATGATGCTCGCGTTGGGCATCGGCGCATACGTGCCGGCATTGTTCCACCTGTTTACACATGCCTGGTTTAAGGCCGGCCTGTTCCTTGCCTCCGGCTCTGTCAATCACGCCTCGGGAACGTTCAACATGCGTTATATGGGCGGGCTCAGGAAGTACATGCCATGGACGTATTGGTCCATGGTCATCGGCGGACTCAGCCTCGCCGGCCTGTTCCCGCTTTCTGGTTTTTGGAGCAAGGACGAAATACTCGCCCACGCGCTGGGAGTCGAATCCGGAATCGGCTACGTGGTCCTCGGTTTGGGCCTGTTGGCGGCCCTGCTTACAGCTTTCTACATGTTCCGTTTGATCTACATGACGTTCCACGGCACGTATCGCGGGGGCGCTGAGGCAGAAGAGGCGGACCTGAAGAAAGCCGGCGAACCGGTACCGCCGGGGCAAGGTCACACGCATCTGGCCGAGTCCCCATGGATCATGATCGCTCCGATCGTCGTTATGGCGATCATGGCTGTGGGCGCCGGCCTGTTTACCAATCCTCCGGTGGACGTCGGAATCAACAGCAAACATGGCCTGGGTGAGTTCCTGACCCACAACGAAGCCGTTTTCCACAGCGAGGCAGCCGCCGAGCACGCCGGCGCCGAACCGCATTTCAACTGGCCCGTCGCCGTGGCATCGACGGCGCTGGCACTGGTTGGTATAGCGTTAGCTTCCGCCATGTACGCCGTCGGCTGGATTTCGCCGACAGCGGTGGGCCGGCGCCTGTCGATAGTTCATCGCGTGCTCTTCCGAAAGTATTACGTCGACGAACTGTATGAAGACCATTTCGTTAAAGGCGTGTTCTATCGCGGTCTGGTCAGATCGGCGGGATGGATCGACCGTAACTGGATGGACAACGTAAATGTCCAACTCTCCATGTGGACGGGCCGATTCGGGCGCGGACTGGCGCAGGCGCAGAATGGGCAAACCCAGACCTACGTTCTGGTCATGGCCCTCGGCGCGGTGGTAGCAGTTGCCGCCATATTCATCTGGGTTTGATCAGGTTTTGACGTCATTGATTCGACCTCCCGAAGCTTGCAGCATTTTGAAGATGCCAAATTCGTGCGCTAGCTAGATGTTCACTGGACTCCTGACAACCATCGTTTTCCTGCCGGTCGCGGCTGGCGCAATCGTAGCGCTCGTCGCCAGGACGGATCAGCAGGTCCGCTGGGCGTCGATCGCGGCATCGGTGGTGACCTTTGCCCTGTCGGTGTTTGCGTTTGGCAGCTACTACGCCGATCCGGGCGGGGTGCAGTTCATCGACCGATTCGAGAACTGGATACCTGTCGAGGGCTTCCGTTCACAATATCTGCTAGGCATCGACGGCTTAAGCGCTCCGCTTATCTTGCTGACCGGCCTGTTGGGCACGGTGGCGGCGTGGGCGTCTTGGCGCATACAGCACCGGGTGCGTGAGTACTACTTCTGGTTGCTGGCGCTGACTTCAGCGGTAATGGGGGTGTTCGCGTCACTCGACTTGCTGCTCTTCTTCGTGTTCTTCGAATTCGAGCTCATTCCGATGTTTATGCTCATCTCGATCTGGGGTACCGGACGGGCGCGCTACTCAGCCATGAAGTTCGTCCTGTTCACCCTTTTCGGCGGAGCGTTTTTGCTTATCGCAGTGCTGGGAATTTACCTGTCGGTCGGTACTTTTCAGATGGTCGCCATTCCTTCGGAAACAGGTGAGATCATCAATGGAATTCCTGAACGCATTGTCGGAGCCGGGCTGATCGCGCCGGCCGCGATGTTTTTCGCTTTCTTCCTGATCGCGTTCGCTGTGAAATTGCCGCTATGGCCTCTGCACAACTGGCTCCCGGATGCCCACACGGACGCGCCTACCGCGGTGAGCGTGTTGCTCGCTGGTGTTTTGCTGAAGATGGGCGGATACGGCCTGCTGCGAATCAACGTCGGATTCTTCCAGGAAACCGAGGGGTTCACCATTCACGATACTGCCGGGATACTCGCCGCCCTTGCGGCGGTCAGCACGCTGTACGGCGCAATCGTGACTATTCGCCAGACGGACATGAAGCGGCTGATTGCGTTCAGCAGCATCAGCCATATGGGTTTTGTGGTGTTGGGGGTATCGGCAATAGCCGGCTCACGGCCGGAGGCATCCGGCGGATTAAACGGCGCCGCCATGCAGATGTTCACGCACGGCACCATCACCGGACTGGCGTTCCTCGTGGTCGGCCTTATTTACGATCGGGCCCACACTCGTTACATACCGCACCTTGGCGGGTTATGGCGAAAGATGCCGGCGATAGGGGTCTTTTTCCTTATCGCGGGGTTCGCATCCCTCGGACTTCCGGGCACGAGTGGATTTGTGTCTGAAATCATGGTGTTCCTGAGCACGTTCAAGGTGTGGGCATACGCCACCGGATTTGCGGCTTTCGGCGTGGTACTCGCCGCCGGATATATCCTGTGGATGGTCCAGCGAACGTTCTTTGGACCGGCCCCGGCCGAGGGCGGCATGTCGAAAGACATGTACGAAAACCTGGAAGATGCGAGTCCTGTCGACCTGGTGCCGGTCGTGGCGTTGACCGCGGCCATCCTGGTCGTGGGTATCTGGCCCAAGTTCCTGACTGACGTATTCACGATTGGGATTGAGGCGACGATTCGCTGATGACTGCACACGATTGGTGGGTAATATCCCCGGAACTTGCCGTAGCGGGACTGGCCATCCTGGTGGTCCTCGCGGACCTGGTGATTCGCGATAAACGACTACTTGTCGGAATCGCGGTCGCCGGTTTGGCCGTGCCGCTGTTCTTTTCGCTCAATCTTTGGTTCGGCTGGTTCGGCGACGTAGGCGTAAATCCGCCGCCGGCCCTTTTCGGCACGATCGTCGCCGACCGGTTCGCTCTCTTTTTCCACTTCCTTCTGATCGGTGTCACCGCAGCCGTGGCCCTCGCATCGATGAAGTACGTGGAGCGCATGCCCAACCTGCGAGGCGAATTCCTCGCTCTCATGCTGTTTTCCGTCACCGGGATGATGTTCCTCGTCTCGGCGCACGAATTAGTGTCGATCTACGTTTCACTGGAGTTGACGGCGCTCCCTGTCGCTGCGCTGGCTGCGTTCCACAAAGGGCCGCGGTCGGTCGAGGCGGGTCTGAAATTTCTCGTGCTTTCGGCGATCGCTTCGGCCCTGCTGCTGTACGGCATGGTCTATATCTACGGGTTCACCGGCAGCACGAACCTTGAGGTGATCTGGCAGCGGCTCGCCGAGATCCCGAGTGAGTCCGGCCAACCGTTCGGGTCCTACGGGGTGTTACTGGCGGTGGTGCTCATAGTGGCGGGGTTCGCCTTCAAAATGGCGGTCGTTCCGTGGCACATGTGGGTGCCCGACGTCTACGAAGGCTCCCCTACCCCACTGGCCGCCTTTCTCTCGGTCGCGTCGAAAGCGTCAGCGTTTGCCGTGGTCATGCGGGTCCTCTACACCGCGTTCGGCCACGACGCCCTCGTTCAGGACTGGTCCGGCTTTATAG
>JAKZUY010000235.1:0-6765 GCA_047516345.1 Dehalococcoidia bacterium
GAGGATCGACCCCTGCCCGCTGGACGGATCGGCCCTGAACTGGGCGTGCTCCCCTTTTGACGCGCTGGAATAGATGCGCAGCGTGTCTCCGACCTCCGTCATGGAGGAGGGGTAGATGCAACCGGACGATGGGTCGCCTGGTGGGCCGTTCGGGATGAGCGGTTCCCTGACGGTGCGTTGGAAGTGCCACCCGTTGGTGCTGTAGGCGACGTGGCAATCGATCTTGCCCATGATGCGGGCGATGTCGTCGCCCGCATACATCGTCAGCAGGCCCTCAAATTTTTCGTCCGGGTAGACGATCGGATCGGTGTGGTAGATCCACGGCAGGCCGACGAACATTTGCTCGTACGGGAATACGGGCATTCCGTAAATGAGCGCCGAGGGAGTGTCGAGGGCGTCCGCCTGCAACGCCAGTTCTGGCCGGGTGAACTCACGCCAGTCCTTCGTTTCCGACAGGGCGATGCGCCTGTCCGCGACACGCGGCCTGAAAGACAGCACGTAGGACTGGCGGTGCGGGTTCCAAAATGCGAATTGGCCGGGGTCGTTTCCTGTCGGATGCCAGTGGGCATCCTCGTGGAGCGTCCAACGCATGCCGTCGCCGGACGTGGCCACATAGGAGATGTATTTTTGTCCGGGTCCCGAGCTATACGTGATCATCGCCTTTAGCCACTCGTCGGTGCCTTCGGCGTGCGGATCTGCATACATGCCGCACCATTCGCGGAACTTCTCGGTGCCGAAGAGTTGGTTGGGAGTCTTGCGGTCCGGTATGTCGATCTTGTCCGACAGGTCCGGCATTTCCCAATGGACGCCATCGTCGCTTTCCGCAAGCTGGGGCACGACGTACGCCCCGGCCTCGGACACCTCTCCCTGGTAGTAACAGCGCCACTTGCCGGATTCGGGGTCTTGAATAACGCTGGGGTAGCCCCACGCCGTATCGGCGTTCGGGTCCCTGAAGGTCCCTTCCGGAATCATCCGGGCGCTGCCGGTGTGACGGTCAAGGTTTGTGCGGCTGTGCAGGTGCCAGTCGTCGAAAAGCAGTAGACAGTACATTGATTGTGAACCTCGTTCTTGATCATGCGCGGGAGCGGAAGAGTTCGAGTCTGCCGTTCCCTCGCCCTTAGCGGTGTGAATGTTAATTTAACGAAACAGGTGGATGGCGTCAGTCGGCCAATAAGTGAACCACGCCCTTCCGACGATCTTCCGGGCGTCCACCACTCCCCACTGGCGGGAATCGGACGACACGCTTCGGTTGTCGCCCAGAACGAAGTATTTGTTTGGCGGGACAGTCCGCGGGTAGTCTTCCGAGTATGACGAAGTGAACTCATAGTCGAATGGGCTCAATTCACCGTTGACGAAAACCTGACCGTCCGAAATTTCTATGACGTCGCCGGGTATCCCGATAACACGTTTCACGAATTCGGTCTCAGCGCCTATCGGGGGTGAGAATACGATGACGTCGCCGCGCCTCGGGCCGCCGAATACGTAGCCGTCGTCCCCAAAAAGTCCTCCGTCAACCCGGGCGTAGACGAACTTGTTGACCAGGAACCGGCGCCCCGGCGCCAGGGTGGGGTCCATGCTGTGCCCCTCGACGGCGTAACTTTGGGTCGATAACTGAAGGACCACGAACACGAGGACGGATATGATCACCGCCTCGGCGGTTTCGCGAAAGCTATTTGTCAAACTGAACCCGTGGTTTTCCGTTAGGGCGATTGCCAGTCGTAGGCGTGATGATTATATGTCCTGCAATTCGGGCTTCACCCGGCGTCGGCAGTTTCGATGGCGTCATTGATGCCGTGTCCCGGCTGCGCCGATGACCGACCGCACTGAGAATGATGTGGCGAAACCGGAAGACCGTACTCTCGTCGATCTCAGCCGCGGCGGGGATCTCGACGCGTTTAACGCGCTCGTAGAGCGTTACCAGAACGCGGTCTATGGCGTTGCCCTGAAGATGGTCAGAAATCCCGCCACGGCCGAGGATCTTACGCAAGACACCTTCATCTCTGCATTCCGGAACATCACCAGGTTTCGGGGCGGCAACTTTCGCGCCTGGCTGCTGCGCATCGCTCGTAACGCTACCTACGACTACCTTCGTCGTGCGCAGCGCCGACCTCAAACGTCCATCGAGGAAAATTTCGGTGCGTTCGCCGACACGTTTAAGGCCACAGACCCCGAGCCGGAAACGCAGGCTCTTTCATCGGAGTTGGGCAGGACGATCACCGAAGGGCTAATGACGCTTTCGAACGACCACCGGCTTGCCATTATTCTCGTGGACATGGATGGCTATCGATACGAGGAGGCTGCCGAGGTGATGGGCGTCTCGGTCGGGACCGTCAAGTCACGGCTGAACCGCGCGCGACGGCGAATGAGGGACTTTCTGACGACCAGGCCGGAACTATTGCCGGTCGAATGGCGTCTGTAGGTAAGAAGAGGATCGCTAAGTGACGGCAATGTGGCGTCGATTGTTCGGTCGAAAAGACGAACTGGACGATTCGACCACCGCCTACATAGAAGGCAGGGCAAGCCCGGCCGAGGTCGACGCGGTACGCCGTGAAATCGGCGAATCGTCTGAGCGCGGCCGCGAATTGGAGGAGCTCCGTCAGACGGTTGCTCTCATGCGGTCCGTCGAGACGCCCGCGGCCCCGCGGTCATTCGCTCTAACTCCGGACATGGTTCCGGAACAGCGGAGGTACCTGCGCCTCGACCTGAGTTACGCACCCGCGGCCGCGGCGGCTGTTCTGGTTCTGGCGGTCGGTGTGCTGATCGCGGGCGACCTGTCTGGCAAGTTCAGGCAGAGCGAATCAGGCCGGACCGACTCAATGTCGGCATCACCGCAATTTGCTGGCTCGGAACGTGTGGTACGGGACCAATACGACCAAGCCGCAGCCGAGAAAATTGTTGCTGGACAGGCCGCGGGTCAAGAAGCCACCGTGGTCGAGAAACCGGTCACCGAGACTCTCATTGCCGAGACGGCCACTCCAGCGCCTGCGATGAAGGAAAAGGTCGTTGAGACCGTATTAGTCGAGAAAGGCGTGATCAGAATTGAAAAAGTCGTTGAGACTGTAGTCGTCGAGAAACCGGTAACCCACACTGAAAAAGTAGTCGAAACTGTCGTGGTCGAAAAACCGGTGACCATCACCGAAAAGGTCATCGAGACCGTCGTCGTCGAGAAACCGGTAACCAGCACTGAAAAGGTCGTCGAAACTGTCGTGGTCGAAAAACCGGTGACCAGAACTGAGACGGTTGTCGAGACCGTAACGGTCGAGAAGACCACGGCTATGCGTGCCGTCTTGGAATCCGATGTAGCGACAGCTAAAAAAGAGGCGCCGCCCGATGAAACGCCTGTTGTGGAAGCTGCCGCGGCCGCGAAATCTATGGCAGAAGAGGCCGAGCAAGCATCACCCACACCTGCGGCAGCCTCCGCAACATTGGCGACATCCGTGCCGACTGTCGAGCCTACCTCGCAACCTACAGCGACACTCGTGCCGACTGTCGAGCCAACCTCGCAACCAACGGCGACACTCGCGCCAACCGTCGAGCCAACCATGCAACCTACAGCGACATCCGCGCCGACCGTCGTGCCAACAACCAGGCCCATTCCCTCGCCGATTCTTCTGGAGGATCCAGATGCGCCGGTCGCAGCTGAAGACCAAGATGATTCAGGAATTTCGCTGCCGCTGTGGCAACTAGAGGTCTTACTCGCCTTGCTGGTGGGATTGATGGTGGCGCTGTGGGCGGTCCTGCGCCAGCGATCTGGCCGTCGGAATTAACTGGGCCTGTTAACGCCAGATTCACGCAATCGGGTGGCCTCAGATATTTTCCTGGTGCCCCAATGTCTTTCTCGAGCGCAGCAAAGAACCCCCGCCCGTCACGCGCCAACGCCGGACCGGATGCCCCGCGTGATCGAGCCAGCCCCCCTCGCCGTTCCGGACTTGACCCGGAATCCAGGGACGCGGGGCCACGCGAATACCGGGGCCACGTAAATCCCCGCACGGCCTCGCAGCGCCAGTGACTACCGGCCAGTCATACCGTCCGACGCCGTCCCACTTTCATCACCTCGTGCAGCCTTTGCAAGGCCATAGTGATTCGGAGCGAAGCCGGACAATCTGACGTCTTCCAGGCTGCAACGCCCGCTCCCCAGACCCGAGACCCTTCGACTTCGCTCCGGGAGTTAATTAAGACTGCCCAGGCTAGGAGGAAGCGTCTTCTGGGTGGCACAAAGAGCGTTCAGGACCGTTCGCAGTGACCTGAATTGAATTGACCGGCCTCTGTAGCGTGGCTACCATTCGTGTTAGTTGCCTGGCGCGCTGCCAGGCCCTGTGGCGATGTAGCTCAGTGGTTAGAGCGGGCGCTTCATAAGCGCTAGGCCGGAGGTTCAAGTCCTCCCATCGCCACCAACACCTTCCCGGGCGGTTAGCTCAGCTGGTTAGAGCGCATGCTTCACACGCATGAGGTCGGAGGTTCGAGTCCTCCACCGCCCACCACTCAGGGTTAAATTCGAAAACCTTTGCATATAGGTTCGTTCTGGAAGTGTAATCTGGCCTTGGTCTTGCCCAGTCGGGCCTGCCACTAGATCCGCGTAAGGCGAGTAGAAGTAGCCGGAATCGTAAAAGGGCCCGGTGTAGACGGCCCCACCGAACTCTACCTAGTCGTCGTATGTTTTTCCCATTCGTCCAAGCCCAATTACAGCAGCGCGATACTGGTCATGTCCCACTCCTCCGATGTCCTTCGCAGGGCTGAGGACGCCCGGGAATAAGCGGCCGACTGGCCTGTGTCTGCGTAATCGTTGCGCCTCACCGCATTCAAGGCGATATATGTAAATGTAAGTGGTACGTGGGACATTCAGCACCCTTACGGAAGATCCCCAAAGCGGACCTTCACCGGCACGCCGAGACGTATGCTCATCTGGATCGTCTGATCGCCAGACTCAACAACCGGCCTGCCCATGATTGGGAGAGCTGGATCGAGCGCCTGGTGGAGTTGCCTCCCGGGATGCCCCGCCTCAACCGGCTCAACGGTGATCTCGACACCCCTACTCTGCACGCCTTGGCAGAGAAATACGTATATTTCGACTCTTGGTTGACAGCTATGTTCGAGGGGGCTGCACATGAGGGTGCTGTGCTCGTCGAAGTGCGATTTGGTGTTGGGGACGGACTGGACCCGCGACACATGTACTTGTTCCGGCGGGCGGAACGCCGTGTCCGTGAGAAGTTCCCCTACTTTTGCGCAGAAGCGATTGCTGCGGTACGCATGTCTGCGCTTGGTCAACCTGACGTGTTTGAGTCCTGCCTACGTGCCCGTGATGATGGGCTGGCAGGGATCGACTTTATACCCGAACCGTACGATTCCGAGGCAGATTGGGCGGGGGCCTCCGCGTGTGCCGATAGGGCTTCCGAAGCGGGACTGGGCATCACGGTCCATGCGGGGGAATTCTCAACCGCCAACATCGCCGCAGCACTGAGACTCCCGGGTATCAAACGGATAGGCCACGGAGTGCACGTGGCTGCGACAGAAGAACTACTGCAGTTAGTTCTGGACTCCGGGGTCACCGTCGAGTGTTGCCTTACCTCGAACTCAGTTCTGGGCGCTGTGCCATCATTAGATGAACATCCAATTCGGCTTCTCGTCGAAGCCGGAGTGCCGGTAACTCTGAGCACGGACGATCCAGTGCGACTGTGTACGACCATGGAACGCGAGTACGAGCTGGCCGCGGCCCTGGGCTCCGGAATAGATGACCTGCTGTCGTTCACTCGGCAGGGTGTCATGGCGTCCTTCACTTCGGACGAGCGGAGATCAGAGCTACTGGACGCTGTGGAGCGGTGGTCTGTCCCTCCGAGTCGGCAATAGGCGATCAATATCGCCACAGCGCGGTGGCCGCAGGATGAGAGTGTCCGACGCAGCACCACGACCCTCACGACCCTCCTCTCAATAACTGAGCGTACTTCGGACATACTCTGACGGAGATGCCTGCCATGCGACTAATACTGATCGGGTGCGAATACTCCGGCGGGAGCACGATGGCCAGAGCCATCGGCGAGTGGCTCCTCCGGGAGCGCGCCGCGACCGCTGTACGCATTCACGATCACTGGGTTTACCCGTACGTCGCCGATCAGGACCCTTTGACTTGCTTCATTTTGGGCCCCGACGGTGTCGTCCCTGAGACGTGGCGCTACCGCCATTTAGGCAGCGTGCACGGCAACGCCGCGCTGTCGGAGGAGTGGGCGTCCGACGTGAGGGCGCTGAAGCCGTGGCTGCTGGAGCAAATGCAGCGAGCCTTAATCTGGCGTCACATGCACCACACCGTGATCGGGGAGGACGCGTCGGACAGTATCCAGGTCGGCCTTCACTACGCAGAGGCGGTGTACGCGCCGCTGTATTACGGCTACGGACGGGACACCTTCTCGGACCGCCGACGCCGGGCGCGCGAGTGGGACAGGGCGCTCCTGGAGTACGCGCCCGAAACGGTGCTGGTCCTGCTCAGGTCGTCGCCGGAGGCGATACGGGAGCGGATGCGCGCCGCCCCGCGGCCCGACGGCGTGCCCAGGGAAGAGGACATCGAAAAGGTGATCGACCTGTTCGAGGAGCAGTACGCCAACACAGAGTTGAAGCACAAGCTGGCCATACGCACCAGCGGCGTGACGATATCGGAGTCGGTCGCCGAGTTTGCCAGCAAGGTGGAGCCGTTCCTAACCGACGAAGACCGCCTGCGGCAGGGGTCTTAACCGGGGACTAGCCCAGCAGGGTGTTAAGAAAGGCCGTTTCCGGTAG
>JAKZUY010000236.1:0-2693 GCA_047516345.1 Dehalococcoidia bacterium
ACAAGTAATAATGTGACCGGGCCATTAACTTTCCGCTAACTGTTCATTAAGCGACTGTTAATGTCGGCGCCCTGGGGAGGTGGGCGAGGGCGCGACGCGCGAACACCGCCAACGTGGTTCCAGTGCCCCACCCGTCGGGTGCCCACGATAGACACACCCAACACCTGTTTGTCCAAGGGGTGATACCGGCATCGAACGCGTCCCGCCCGCGCCTCGACACAATCCTCCTGCCCCGAACATCGAAGTCCATGTAGTGGCGTCTCTTGTAGGCGCCTCGGGGATGCGGGTGAGGGGGCAAGCTCAGGCCTGTTCGGTGGGGAATTCCTTTACGCCGTCAGGGAAGCGGGCCTGCAGCCTTTCGTACTGGGAGCGCAGTTCCCGGTCGGGGTGCCGCCAGTCTTTCCGGTACAGAACTCCTTTGACCCGTGCCTGCAACAGCTCTTTTGTGCAGCCGAAACAGGGCCTCATCGTGGAGTACAGGATGGCGCCCTCGACCGCGATTCCGAACCTCGCTGCTGCCAGCAACGCGTTTTGCTCGGCGTGAACGCAGATGCAGATGTCATAAGCGGTGCCGGACTTGTACCGATCTGGGTTGGCGCACCGCTCGCAGCCGCCCTCGTCGCAGTTGGTCATGTCCGACGGCGTCCCGTTGTACCCGGTCGACACGATGCGTCCTTCGAGAACGAGTAGCGCGCCGATGCGGCTACCCTGGCAGTTCGCCCGCGCCTTAACGGCCTCGGCGATGCCCATCATGTACTGGTCTACGTTGGGTCTTGCTGACAATTTTGTTCTCGCATCGCCTCCCGGAGTCAGGTCGATTACCCCGTCGGGCAATCGTAGATCAAAAGGGCTGCGGTTGCGCGATGACCGTCGCGCAATTCCGGCCAGCCCTGCGCTGGCTGGTATCCTTGGACGCACCATGTCTGACCGGATTTCCGCACAACCCACGGGCTGAACACCTATGCCTCCTGTCGCACCCAAAACCCGCCTACTGCCCGACGAGCGAGGCCGTTTCGGCCAGTACGGCGGTAAGTTTGTGCCCGAAACGCTTATGAGCGCGCTCGACGAACTCGAGGCCGCCTACGATGAGGTTGCCGACGACGCTTCGTTCGCCGCCGAGATGGACTCGCTGCTCCGGGACTACGTAGGCCGGCCTACCCCCCTCTACTTCGCCGCCAATCTTTCGAGTCAACTAGGCGGTCCTCGCGTCTACCTCAAGCGTGAGGACCTGGCGCACACCGGCGCGCACAAGATCAACAACGCCCTGGGCCAGGCATTGCTGGCGCAGCGGCTCGGCAAGCAGCGGATCATCGCCGAGACGGGCGCCGGTCAGCACGGCGTGGCCACGGCTACCGTGTGCGCAAAGTTGGGCATGGAGTGTGTCGTATACATGGGCGAGGAGGACATCCACCGGCAGTCGCCGAACGTGTACCGGATGAAACTCCTCGGCGCCGAGGTTCGCTCCGTCACGTCGGGCAGCCGCACTCTGAAGGACGCCATCAACGAGACCATCAGGGACTGGGTGACCAACGTCGAGACGACCCACTACATCATCGGCAGCGTCGTCGGACCGCACCCGTATCCGAAGATGGTGCGCGACTTTCAGGCAGTGATCGGTCGGGAGGCGCGACGGCAGGTGCTGGAACAGGCGGGAAGACTGCCCGACTATGCGATCGCGTGCGTCGGCGGGGGCAGCAACGCCATGGGCCTGTTCTCGGCGTTCGTGGCGGACGAGGAAGTGGGCCTGATCGGAGTGGAAGCAGCGGGAGACGGCATTGAGACCGACCGGCACGCGGCCACGATAAGCATGGGTCGGCCAGGGGTGCTACACGGCGCCATGAGCTACCTGCTGCAGAATGACGACGGACAGGTGCAGGAGGCACACAGCATTTCGGCCGGCCTCGACTACCCTGGCGTCGGGCCGGAACACAGCTACCTGAAGGACGCCGAACGGGCGCAGTACGTTGCTGTGACCGACGACGAGGCCCTGGACGGGTTCGATTTCGTTACGAGAAGCGAGGGCATCATCCCGGCGCTCGAACCCTCGCACGCCGTCGCATACCTCAAAAAGATGGCGCCGGATCTGACGCCGCAGCACGTGATACTTCTGCTCATGAGCGGCCGCGGCGACAAGGACCTCGACACGGTCGCAAACGCACGGGGCATCACGCTTTAGCTGGTGGACGGCGGAAGTGGGGCAACGACGGGGACGGCGATGGCTGCCCGCGAGCCGTTACGCAAGGGTCACTGATTGACTGGAAAGACGTGGAGGACTGTCCACCATCCGTCTTCCTCGACTCGGATCGGGGAACCACTGGTAGCGGGGTGAGTCGCTTCGGATCGAACCTGAACAAGGACAAGACAGTCAAATGGCAAGCAAATCCGGTAATCCAACCGACGGTACGAATGAAGACGAGTCCGATCTTTCGGACATTCCGCACGCCTCCGAAAGCAACCAAGCCCGCAAGCGGCGAGCGCGCCTCAACATCACATTCCCCGTAGAAATGGACGAAACCCTGAAGCCCGCCGCCGAAAAACTAGGCCTGAACCGCACCCGCAACAAACGCAATCCGCCGCCTGCAAAGACGTGAATCAACGCGGTGTCTAACCGCCGTGGGGGCGTCTCTTGTGGGCGCCCGATGGGGCCCGGGGCACGGGAACAATGGTGTCGTAATATCCGCGGTACCCAGCAC
>JAKZUY010000237.1:0-6904 GCA_047516345.1 Dehalococcoidia bacterium
GGTCAGGGCGTTGGTGTTGTACACGACCACCCTGGCCCGACCGGAAATGCCGACCCACTTGGAGTCGGGCGAGCGCGCCCACACAGGCGCAAGTTCAAGGATCTCGGTCGGCAGGTCGTCGAGCAGTTCCTCTACAGTGCCCAGCCCGCCGGTGTCTTGCGCGAAGAACAGGTCGGCGGGAGACTTGCTACCTTCTTCCAACAGTGTTGCGGCCAGTTCGCCGGTGGATGCGTACTTGACGTTTACGACCATGCCGGTGGCGTCACGGAACTGCTGGATGATCGGCTCAACGAGGGACTCGCTTCGGCCTGAGTACACTACGAGTTCAGTGTTGGCCGAGGCTCGTCCGCAGGCGATAGCGGCGGCGGTCAGGGCCAGCAACGTCGCCGCGACCAACAGGCTCGCCAGCTTCCACCCTGACAGCGTGGCGGTGGTCTTCCCCAAGAGATCACGTAGTTTCGTAGAGACGATTGAAAATGTTCGCCGAGACATCAAGAGTCCTTTCGGGACCTCTGTACCATCAAAAGTGTACCTTGAAGGTAAAGTATTGATTTTCGACGGTCAACACCCAAAGAAGCGTGTTTTTGCCCAATTAGGGCCGAATTTCAGATGATGCGTCGGATCCCGATCTGTTAACAGGTGCGTCAGTGCGAGTTCGTAAGCAGGAATAGATCGACTCGTGTGTGGGTTTGACGGCGTGTCCGGCGACCTTGTAGCCGATGTCTCAGACGGCGGTGTTTCATGATTTCCCGACCGTCGTTAAAATGGTGGACTGCCGCGGCGCGTAGCCTGCGGATTGACGACATGCGCACGGAGTGAATGAGCCAGTGATCAGAGTTGTCGGCCATGTTGTCGATTTGCCTGCCCCGGCTAACTTTGAAGCCAATGCTGAGGTTGGTAATTTGATGGCGCCGGACGCCCTGCGACTCTGCGAATGACGAAGCGGCTTCAACTGACTTTGGCGGCCGTTGTGGTGGTAGCCATAATCGTTGCGCTGGTCGTCAACGTGATGGGCGGTGACGATGTCGAGCAGGTCCACGAGACCCCATCTCCCGTCGCGGCCACCGCGGTCGCAGCGTCGGCGACGGCTATTTCCACCGTCGCGCCGGCAACTCCGCCACCCGTAACGTCGACCCTGTCGCCCTCGCAGGTACCGGCGCCTTCACCTTCGCCGCCGCCCCCGTCACCAACCCCGGTTACGGTCCCGGATCCCACACCAACGGCGGCGCCTGTGGAGACGCCTACACCCGCGCCTACGTCGGTTCCCACACCCGCGCCTACGCCAACTCCCGGCCTCCCGAATTCACTGGCCGTATCGATAGCAGTTCTCATCAGTGATCTAGGCATCAATTCGGATGAAGTTGAGGTCGTCTCGGCCGAGCGCGTCGAGTGGCCTTCAACCGCCCTTGGGTGCCCCAAACCGGGGTTCGGCTATGCGGCGGTCATCGTCAGCGGTTGGAAGTTCACCCTTGCCCACGGAGAGGAGATATACGAATTCCACGCCGACGAGTCGGACGACAACGTTATCAACTGCACCGCGCCGGTGATCGAAGTCGAATCCCCCGACATGGTCAACGTGGTGGCGGCCGCAGGACTGGACGCTACGACGGCCATCGGCATCTCTCGGTTCGACTTCAGTTCGGGCGAGTACAAGTGGATCAAAGACGTCACGGACCCGGGCGAGATAAGTAAGTTCATAGCGATACTTGACATGCAGGTTCCCATCGTTCCAGCAATGGATTGTCAGCCGATATTCGAGATCACGTTCGAGATGCCGGGGCGCTCTGAGACGTTCGAATACATCTGCGCGGGTACCAATACGCTATTGCGGGGCGAGCAGTCGTTCTGGGGTGGGGGTGACGGAGAGATCCCGCTTGAGTTTGGCCCGGTGTTTGGGCCGCACGTGTCGGCGGGGCCAATTCCTACTCTCGGGCCAGGGCCGTGAAGCGGGTGTGTCCTCCATCTCCGTAGATGCCCCTGTGGTTCCCCGATCGGGGTCGGGGAAGATGAGGACCCTCGCGTCGATGTAGAGGCGCCTCTTGTGGGCGCCGGCGCTGCGGGGCCGGGAATCTGGTTTTGTTGTACGCGCGTTGCCGCCCCACTCCACCCATCGGGTGCCCACGAGAGACACCCCTCCGAGTGGTTGCCTACATGGCGATTTCGGCTGAAAACGGGGATCCAAACCGGCCTGTGGTTCCCCGATCAGGGTCGGGGACGACGAATGATGGCGGGTACCGGGCAGGAACGAGGGCAGGTTTTGCCGTGATGGGCGCGTTGGTTTAGTGATTCAATTGGGTTGTTATGGAAGATTGTTTGAGGCCGGGGAAGCTGCCGAACAGTCTGTTGAAGCAGATGTTGGCGGGACTGCGCGCGGACGACCCGCGGGTGCTCGTTGGGCCCGGGGTCGGTGAAGATGCTGCCCACATTTCGTTCGGCGGGGTAACGCTCATCGCCAAGGCGGATCCCGTCACGTTCGCCACGGACCTCATCGGCTGGTACGCGGTCAACGTGAACGCCAACGATGTTGCGGCCAGCGGAGGTACGCCCCGGTGGTTCCTTGCGACTGTGCTTCTGCCGGAAGGACAGGATACTGCGGGTGCGGCCGCCATTTTCGATCAGGTGCGAGAGGCCGCCGACGAGTTGGGAGTCGAGGTGATCGGCGGGCACACCGAGGTAACGATCGGCCTGCCGCGACCCATCGTATGCGGCGCGATGCTCGGCGAGGCCCCCGCGAGCAAGGCTATCGCCACCTCAGGGGCCAGGGCGGGCGACTCGGTGATTCTCACGCGAGGAATCGCCATAGAGGGCACGTCCATACTGGCCAGGGAGATGCCGGAACGGTTGATGGCCGGCGGCGTTGGGCAGGATGTGATCGACCGGTCGGCCGGCTACCTGTTCGACCCCGGCATCTCGGTAGTCGCCGCGGCCCGTGTCGCCGTGGAGTCGGGTGGGGTGACCGCCATGCACGACCCTACTGAGGGCGGCCTTGCTACGGCGCTATGGGAGGTTGCCGAGGCCTGCGGCCATGGCCTCGAAGTGGATGCCTCGGCGGTAACCGTGCTTCCCGAGACCGAGGTCGTCTGCGGCGTACTGGACATCGACCCGTGGGGCCTGATCGCCTCAGGGTCATTATTGATCACGGTTACGCCTGAGGCCGAATCGAATCTGCTGAAACGTCTCGCCGCGGCGCGGTGTGCACCCGCTGTAATCGGCCGCGTCAACGGGAGCAGGCAGGGGGTAATTTTGCGGGACGGGTCCGGTATTTCACCGCTCCGGACATTTGAACGGGACGAAATCGCACGGGTTTTCGAGGCAATATCGGCCGGAGAGGGGTCTTAAACGATTGAGGGCGGCTGCGCGCCAAAGTATCATCGAACTACACCAGGCTGCCGAAGCAACACCTGATCTTCGGCAGCAGGACCTACTGTCATGCCGGGCCCACAACTACTGTCGATAATCGACTCCTACCTGCCCCTCGAACGGGCGCGCTTCGTTAAGGAGTCTCTGGAGTTCGCCACGACCGCCCACCGCGGTCAGCGCCGTATGTCCGGCGAGCCGTTTATCGAACACCCCATCGCGACGGCCACGCTTTTGGCCGAGTTGAAGATGGACGCCACGACCATCGCGGCGGCGTTGATGCACGATGTCATAGAGGATTGCGGCGTTGAGCTCGGGACGCTCGAACGGGAGTTTGGCTTCGACGTGGCCCGGCTCGTGGACGGCGTGACCAAGCTCAAGCGGATTGACAAGATCGCCGGGATTAGGCGAACCGAGCCAGACGAGGCCCGAGCCGCAAGCACCCGCAAGATGCTCGTGGCGATGGCCGAGGACATCCGCGTCGTAATGATCAAACTGGCCGACAGGCTGCACAACATGCGTACGTTGTCTCACCTGCCGCAAGTACGCCGCGAGCGCATAGCGCAGGAGACCCTCGACATCTACGCGCCCCTTGCGCACCGGCTCGGCATGTCGGACATCAAGTGGCGGCTGGAAGACGAGGCGTTTCGCTTCCTGAATCCGCGGGAATACAAGGCGTTATCGCGGCTCATTAACCGGAAACGCGTGGAGCGCGAGGCTTACGCGGAAGAGGCGTGCCGCGCGGTTACAGTCCGGCTGGTCGCGAGCGGGATCAACGCGCTGGTGTTGGGCCGGCCGAAGCACCTCTACTCCACGTATCAAAAGATGAAGCGTTACGAAACCCTTGGGCGGGACTTCGACGAGATTTACGACCTCATAGCGCTGCGCGTCATCACGGACACTGTGCCGGACTGCTACTCCGCGCTGGGCATTGTGCACTCCATTTGGCGTCCGGTGCCGGGGCAGTTCGACGACTACATCGCTTCTCCGAAGGAGAACCTGTACCAGTCCCTTCACACCTCGGTCATGGGGTCGGAGGGCAGCGTCATGGAGGTTCAGATACGTACGAAGGAGATGCACCGCCTGGCGGAGGACGGCGTCGCCGCGCACTGGGTCTACAAGGAGGGCGACGAGGAACCGGCCGGACTGGACGATCAGTTCGAGCAGAAGTTGTCGTGGCTCAAGCAGCTCCTCGAGTGGCAGAGAGAGGTGCAGGGCGATCAGGAGTATCTCGATACGGTGAAGACCGACATCCTGCGCGACCAGGTCTTCGTCTACACACCGGCGGGCGAGGTCAAAGACCTGCCTGCCGGCGCAACCCCTCTGGACTTCGCATTTCGCATTCACACAGAACTCGGCCTGAGCTGCGTCGGCGCGTACGTAAACGGGAAGTCGGTCCCGCTAAACACCAGGTTGTCGAACGGGGACACAGTCCGGGTCCGGAAATCTCTTACCGACCGCGGACCGAGCCTCGACTGGCTGAACTCGGACCTAGGCTACCTGACTACGGCGAGCGCCCGTTACAGGGTTCGGGCGTGGTTTCGGCGTCAGAATAAGAGCTCCAACGTGCAGCGCGGCAGGGAGCAATTGCGCAACGCGATAAGCAAGCTGTATCTGGCCGGAAGCGAGGTGGAACTTGCCGAACGCCTCGGGTACGCGACGGTTGATGAACTGGCAGAGGCGATAGGCAGTGGGCAGATTTCGCCATCGAGGATCGCAGAGGTGGCGTCGCCGCGTAATGAGCAGCCTATTCACTCCCAGCCGGCGTTCCGGCAAGCATTAAATGGCGCAGGCGGCGAGGACCCCGGTGTTGTTGCGTTGGGGTCCCCCGAAGTACCGGCCCGCGTGGCGCGCTGCTGCAAGCCGGCTTACGGGGACGAAGTGATCGGATATCTGACCCGGACGCGCGGTATCTCGGTGCATCGGCGTAATTGCGCCGTCTCGCGCGCGGACAGCGAGCCGGAACGGCAGGTGCCGGTGGCGTGGGGGCACGCGTCGAGCAGGATCCCCGACCGGTTGCGCCTGGACGCGGTGGACCGCATAGGTCTGTTGCGTGATATCACCGACGTCGTGTCGAGCGAGCGCGTGAATATTCATTCGATGACCTCGGAAGAGGATGCGCATTCTCAGAACTGCACGGTGTCGCTCACGGTGTACACTACAGGTTTCGAGCAGTTGAGCAGACTATTCTCCAAACTTGAGACGATACCCGGGGTTCACACCATTGCCCGCCTGACAGGCGTCACGGCATGACGAACCCGACCGCGGCAGCGTTGTCCATCTAACCCGGACGAAATCTTTACTTCACCCTTTCGCGAGGAACCAAACATGCCCAGCGCAAAAAGCATGCGCACCCAGCAACGCAGAACTGAACGCAACAAGGCCACCCGTACGCGAAGCCGGTCGAGGGTCGGAGCAGCCCGCTCCGCGATTTCGGACACTCCGTCAGACGAGAATACGAACAAGGTGTTGTCCGACGCGTTCAGCGCTCTCGACCGCGCCGCATCGAAGGGTGTGATCCATCCGAACAATGCGTCGCGTCGCAAGTCCCGTCTCGCCAAGAGCTTGAACAAGGCGAGGTCGGGCCAAGCCTGAATTGAATTTGGGTGGAAGGGCAAATCAACCCGTCCTCGGGCGATCATCATGCCCACGGTGACGAGGGGCGCGGCCACTCGCACGAATCGCCCAGCCTCAGCGACCCCCGGACGATGTATGTCTGGCAGGTGCACCATCCCGTAGACGGGGTAGAGGATCGGGTAGCCGTCGAGGTATCGCCTCGTCGCGGGCTATTGCCCCGTTGGCGATTCGTCGTGCCGGCCGAATGGGAATCGCTGCTGACGTGGGGCGTGGGCGAGCCTGGCGGAGGGCCGATTAACCCGTCGGTCAAACGGCCGGTGGAGGGTGGGCCCGTCAATCTGGTGAATGGGCCTCGGGTGTGGTGGTTCGGCGGGCACGAAACGTTGTCATCAAGGCTTAGCGCATACCTGATGTTCGAGGGTGAGCCGCCGCACTATCTCGCATTCGGCCAGGCCGACGAACCGGACGGCCCTCCAACCCGTCTGGAAGGCATCACCTTCGGCCAGCACGACGCCCACCCTGGGGGTTAGTAGGCGGTTTGCCCGGCGGGGCGGTGGGGTGTAGTCGGGGTAAAATCTCCTTTTCGGGCCACCGTGTCGAGATACGGCATGCTGGACGCTGTTCTGCCAGTAGCGTCGAGATAACGGGAGGAAACACCCCTATGGCAAGAATCGAAGGAATCGGCATAAAAAATTACCGAGTGTTGCATAACATCACACTCGGGAAACTGTGGAATACCCAGACGGCCCAGCCATTGACTCCGATGACGGCGGTCATTGGCAAGAATGGGGTTGGCAAGAGTTCTCTGTTCGATGCCTTTGGATTTCTCGCGGATTGTCTGAAATTGGGCGTCGAAGAGGCCTGCGATGCACGTGGTCGCGGTGGTTTCGAACGTATCCGTTCTCAAGGGAGTGATTCTCCGATTGAATTCGAGGTCTACTACAGGGAAGACACAAGGGCTCGGCCCATT
>JAKZUY010000238.1:0-7162 GCA_047516345.1 Dehalococcoidia bacterium
CCGTACAGGTCCGTGTGCAGTCCGGCTGCGCGTTTGGCCGGTTCCGCAAGCGGGCCTGGTATGCCTGCGCCGGAAGCCGGGTAAAGACCTCCCCACGACTTGCCCGACGCGTGTGCGGCAATGTGGTCGCGCTCGATGACCGTCACGCGTATACCTCTGACCGCCAACTCCCGTGCCAGCGCGCATCCGCACACACCCCCACCGATAATGACGACGTCGGCAATGTTCATCATGGACAAATCCCTTGACATGGCTTGATTTCAGACTATCCGCGGTCAAGCCGTCGCACAATGCGAAACTTGCATCCAGATGGCTTCAAGGTGGCGAGTACGGTTTAGCTGGTCAGGCGGTCGGCAGGGTAACCACGAATTTAGCGCCCTCACCGGGTTTGCTTTCCGCTCGTACCGTACCGCCGTGGGCTTCTACGAGTTTCCGGACGATCGTAAGGCCAATCCCTGCGCCACCCGTGGACCGGCTGCGCGATTTATCGACGCGGTAAAACTGGTCGAACACCCGCGGCAACATTTCGGCCGGTATCCCGCGGCCGGTGTCTTCGACCGCCATCTCAACTGCCCCAGGGCCGGAACGTCCGACCGAAACGGTCACCGATCCGCCCTTCGGAGTATGGGTGAGCGCGTTTTCGACAAGGTTGGCGATCACCTGCCTCATGCGCGTGCGGTCGGCATTAATCCGCGGCAGCCCGCCTTCCGATTCGAAATTGATCGGGATACCCGATTCGGCTGCCCGCGGCTGGAACGAAGTCACGGTGTCCCTTGCAATCGTTGCGATGTCGTCCTCTTCGAGATCAAGTTGGAGGGCGCCGGCATCGGCGGTAGACAGAATTCGCAAGTCTTCTACGAGTCTAGCCAGGTGAATAGTCTGTTGGTGCAACGTCTCGATAGTGGGGGCGTCGGGCGCCAAGACGCCGTCGCGAATCGCTTCAAGGTAGCCGCGGATATTCGTCAGGGGAGTCCGTAGCTCGTGCGCGATGTCGGCCGTCATGGTGCGGCGGTGAACCTCGGCCTGTTCGAGGGCAGTGGCCATTTCGTTGAACGTCCTGGCGAGTTCGCCAACTTCGTCCTTGCGGTTGGAAGGCACGCGGTACGAAAGGTCCCCGCCTCCGAGCCTCCGAGCCGCTCCGGTCAGGCTTCGAATCGGGCTCAGCGCTTCCCGAGTGAACAGAGTCACGATCAGAAGGCCCGCAATCCCGGTGCCCACACCGGCGATAATCAGAGACCGCTGAAACGATGATTCGAGCCGCGACAACGAGGGCTCGGCGAACAGAGTTGCGGCATCGGTTGTCGGGGCTGACGCCGCTAACGGGGCCAACGCCTGCGTCCCACCTTCATCTGCTCCTGCGGCAATCCCGTCGGTTTCGACAGGGTACTTGCCGGATTGCTGACGATCATAGCGGCGGGTCGTAATCTCCATCCACACCTGCTCAGAGGGTGGCGGCCCAATTGACGAGGACTGATCGACAAGCATGACGCCAATCTCTTTTCCTTGCACCCAAAGCGGCCGCTTGACGTACTTCCCGACAAAAACGGTATCTTCATCCAAATGTTTGGGCGCGGGCCTTATGACGTCGTGGGAGTCGGCAACGATATTCCCCTTATGATCGGCAATCACAACTCGCCAGCCGAATAGCGCCCCTACCTGCTGCACCGCATATTGGACGCGCGCCCAATCCTGACCCCTCCCGTACGCGTCGTTAACAAGCCGTTCGGCACGCGCCGAGCGAGCCAATTCGACCTCCTCTGCGAACTTAACCGTTTCCTGGCGCGTGGCGTAGGCCGAGTAAGAACTGACACCCGCAAGCGTCAGGGCCAGTATCGCTGCGAACCCCAGCGTTAACCTGAACTGGAGCCCTTGAGTGACTCTACGCAGGCTCAAACCTGTATCCGATCCCGTAAACCGTTTTGATGTACTGAATAGCGCCCGGAGAGGACTTCAGCTTCCGTCTGAGATTCGATACGTGGGTGTCGACGGTCCGATCGAACCCGTCAAAATCGTATCCAAGCGAACTGTTGATCAGTTGGTCCCGCGTGACCGTCCTGCCCCGGGCGCCCATGAAGTACTCGAGCAAAAGGTATTCAGTCGGCGTCAATCTGACCGTGTTTTCGCCAACCGTCACCGTGCGGGCATCGAGGTCCATGGTGATTTCACCGACTTTAAGACGACGCTGACCTGCGGCGGACTCTTCGGAAATACGTTTGCTTCGGCGTAGGACCGCCTTGACCCTGGCGACGAGTTCGCGGGGGCTAAACGGTTTCGTTACATAGTCGTCGGCACCGAGATTGAGACCATTGAGGCGGTCGGCTTCTTCCACTCGGGCGGTCACCATGATTATCGAGACGTCCGACTCGGCTCGGAGCCTCCTGCATATCTCGATGCCATCCATGCCCGGAAGATTCAGGTCAAGAACCACCAACGACGGACGCCGTTCCAACGCGAGGCTTAGTCCCTCGGCGCCGTCCTCGGCAACCACTACGTCGTACCCCGCACGGATGAGGTAGAGCCGAATCAGCCGGGCTACGGCGTGGTCGTCTTCGACTACGAGGACGTATTCACTTTGTGCCGGGTGAGTCAAAGACCTGCCTGCTGGCGTGCGCATTTGAAGCATTTGAGTTTGCGACATCGAAAGGACACCTTTTCACGCCGTGGACCCCTGACAGACGAAACGCATTTCCGTAACTATCTATTTACTCAATTATTGTCAAGACATCATCAAGATCAGGAGGTGATCCGTGACCGCGGGTCGCCGTTGGGACCGGTGGCGGCCTGATCCTGCCTAACCCGGTGGTCCGCCTCTGAAACGCAACAGCGACTCCTGGAATGCCGACCAACCCGTCTTGACCGTCTCGACCACTAACATCCTGACGAACACGAACGCGACCAGGCCAGACGCGCCGGCGATCAACTGCCACCTCACGTCAAGCAGAAAAGCCGAGACGATTATCACCACAAGGCCGATTGCGGCGCTGTGCCCCGTACTCCGCAAAACGGCGAGGGTGACAAGACCGGGCGCCAAGCTGATAGCCCCCGCAACAGGGACAACCGCCATGATCGCGCCGATAGCCGCCGCCAAAGCGGCGCCCCCCCTGAATCGAAGGAACACCGGGTACATGTGCCCTGCAATCGCCGCGGCGCCTGCGGCGGCGCGAAAGTCTTCATCCACGCCTAACGCGGCTGCGACGAGGACCGCGGCGCCCCCTTTGCACACGTCCCCGACGAACACCAACGCTCCCAGTTTTTTGGAGATCGACCGGAATGTGTTCGCAGCTCCGGGGTTACCGGTGCCCACCTCGAAAATGTTCACACCAACTGCCCGCGCGACAAGATATGCCAGCGGCAGGGAGCCCAGCAGATAACCAGCGATTACCGCGGCCGCCAGGCGCGTAAGGTCGACATTTTCCATTTCCATCAATACTCCTCGCCGGGGCAAATTACGGTGGACGGCGGATGACACCGGCCTTTAGTGTCCGGGACTCCTCATCCGTTTGGGTCACACGTTGTCATCGTCACATCGTCCTAGCGAAGATGGTAGGCCTATGCTTCACGCAACGTGCGCGAACTCGCGAACGCGACGATCGTAATGGCGGTAAATATCGAAGCGGTCACCAGCAGCATGCGTTCGGGACCCATAACGCGGGACAGCGTCCCCCCGACCAGCCAACCGAGGGTAATCGCCTGAAGACTCATAGAGTGGATCGACATGACCCGGCCGCGCATCGCATCCGGGACGTGAATCTGCAAGAGGGTTACCTCTCCGCTGATGATCGCAGATAAGGCGGCCCCCATCGCGAACATGACGGCCAAGGAAAGGGCGTAGTTCGTGGAGTAGCCAAAAATGACCATTCCGAATGCCCAGACGAGTGACCCGGCCAGAATGAGAAGCCCCTTCCGCCGAATGTTTTCCCGCGAGGCAATGAACGCTGCCCCGGCCAAACTTCCGACGGCCTGAACTCCCAATAAAATGCCGAATCCTGACTCCCCAACCTTGAGTATGTCGCGGGCGTAAGTTGGCAAGACGGGCATGATCGTGGTCGCAAAGAGGCCGCTGACCGTGGTGATCAGCAACCAGGCGACTATCGGCGTCCGCCTGGCATGGGAAAGCCCTTCCAGTATTTCTTTCCTGATCTCCGTGTTATAAGTCTTGGGCATTTCACGCCGCAACCGTATTAAGCCTGTGAGCCAGGTCGACAAGGCGTACATGCCGGTGAGCGCAAGAAAGGAGGACGCTATACCGAACGCAGCGATCGTGAATCCGCTTATCGACGGTCCCGCTATTCGGCCGACACTTGCGCCCATCTGAGCCAACGAGTTGCCCGCAAGCAAGCGATTCCGCGGCACGACATACGGGAGAATCGACGAATTAGCCGGCATTCCGAACGCGGTCGCTGCGCCCGTCACCACAGCCAGAGCAATGATTATCCAGACGTTTATAGCGTCAGTGATGATCAGTAACGCCGTAACCGCAGCCAGGACACACAGGGCGCCGCGGACCACTGCGAGGACCGCCTTGCCACCGATTCGGTCGACGATCGCCCCTCCGACCAGCGCCAAGAGGATTACCGGGCCGGCTCGAACTCCGGCGGCCAGACCTACGTAAAACTCCGAGCCCGTGATCTCCAGCAACAGCCAGGATTGGGCCATCGTGCGGACCTCGAACCCTGCTATCGACAGTGAATTGCCCAGCCATAGCGCGCGGAAACTCGAGTTGGCCAGCAGGTCCAGGGCAGGGGATGAAAACGAACGCGACGGCCAGCTAACTGCGCGGGCCAGACCGGCCGGTATCAACGACAAGACGGAAGCGCGCCCCGGTTTAAAAGAGGCCGGGCAACGAGGTCATTTAGGCCAGCTGGTCTGGGCGGTATGCCTCGGCCTGCCGGCCGGCGGCCCGGATTCTGCGTTGAACGCTGAGTCCGGATCCTGACGGGAATTCGTCTCGCTCGTGAATGCGAGCCACATACCTTCGCATTCTCCGCACTGTCTCGCAGAGTAGGTCTCCGCCGTCGCGCCGCAGCCTGGGCAACTCACGTTCGAACGGCGAGCCGGCGCGTTGTCTTTGGATACCATCCTCTCGCCGCACGCGGGGCAACTCGGTTCTATAGGAGGCGGGTACTTCACTTCGATGCCGGTCGTGCAGTTCGGGCACTCGAATTGCCGGGAATAGGCGGTAGTCATCCTTTAAGCTCCCAAAAGCCCGGTAATCCGGCCCGTAGATTCGTCGAGATCGATGTCCAATGCGTTTGGCGAAGCGGGCAGGCCCGGAAGTGTGTTTATGTCCCCCGCCAGAGTCACGATCTGTCTGGCGCCGGCGAGGACCCGCACCTCCCTGATCGGCAGCGTGTGGTCCGTTGGTACTCCACGCAGTCTTTGATCCGCAGAGACCGAGAGATGTGTCTTGGCCATACACACAGGATAGTTCCAGCCGTTGTCGTCGAATCTGCGCGAGGTCGTGCGCGTCATCGGCCCCCATTCGACCCGTCCGGCCTGGTAGACCTTTGTAGCCAATGTTTCGACTTTCCGTATGAGGGGAGCGTCGTCGTCATAAAGAAGCTTTGTCGAGGCGCCAGATTCCGCCGCTTCAGCGGCCGCGTCGGCCAGTTCGGTCATTCCCGATCCACCCTTTGCGAAGCCGTCTGCCTCGGCGACACCTGCTGCGCCCCCATCCTCGGCAGCGGATTTGACCGCCGCCAACTCGGCAGGGGAATCGTCGGGAAACCGGTTGATCGCCACTACCGCGGGCAATCCATACATCCCCACTATGCGAAGCGCGTTTTGCAAGTTCACAGAACCGCGCGTAACCGCTGCCGCATCCGGCGTAGATAGTTCGTTTAACTTGGCCCCGCCGTGCCACTTCAGCCCGCGGACAGTGCACACGATCACGGCGGCGTCGGCTTCCGGACCGCCTTGGCGCACCTTGATGTCCATGAATTTTTCGAAGCCCAGATCGGCGCCGAATCCCGCTTCCGTGACTGTGTAGTCGGCGACCGAGGTCGCCAGATTGTCGGCGATTATTGAACTGCATCCGTGAGCGATGTTGCCAAACGGTCCCATGTGAACGAACGCGGGTTGTCCTTCTGCGGTCTGAACCAGATTCGGTTTCATGGCGTCGCGCAACAGGGCCATCATCGATCCAATGCCGCCGACCTCACCTGCTGCTATCGGTTTTCGGTCGGCGGTCCATCCAACCACGATTTCCGACAGCCTCTGCCTGAGGTCGGAGTAGTCGCTTGCGAGGGCAATGATTGCCATGATTTCCGATGCCGCTGAAATATCGAATCCGGATTCATTCATCGGCGCGTTGATTCGGCCGCCGATACCGGTCACGACGCGGCGCAGTCCCCGGTCTTCCGCATCCGTTACGCGTCTCCACGTAATGCCGGAAGCGCTGAAACCCCGGATTTGACGCCTGTATACAGCGTTGTCGGTCATCGCCGCCAACAGGTTGTGGGCAGATTCGACCGCGTGAAAGTCTCCAGTGAAGTGGAGGTTTATATCGCCAGACGGTTCGACAGTAGACTTGCCGCCCCCGGTGCCACCGCCTTTGTGGCCGAACACCGGGCCAAGGGACGGCTGGCGGACAGTGAGGACCGCCTGCCTGCCGGTTTTCGCCAATCCCTGGGTCAGTCCAGTCGCGGTTGTGGTCTTCCCTTCGCCGGCCGGAGTCGGGGTGATCGCCGTGACGATGATCAGCTTCCCTTTTCGGCCGTTTGCTGGGAATGACTCGAACGGGATTTTGGCCTTGTCGCGGCCATACGGTTCGTAATCGTCAGGCCCCAGGCCTATGTCAGCCGCAACTTCGGCGATCGGGCGCATATGGTTCCCTCCGGGTATTCAACGAGCGATGATTGGCCCCCGGCGTGGGTTGCCCATTATCGGGGCGCGGGTCAGCCCATCGCATGGTCGAAATTGTAGCGTACACACGATTACAGGCTGATGCCCGGGCCGCAGTAAACCGGTCCTCGGTCGGGCAACGGGAACCCAATACGAGCTTATCCGGGTCCCGCCGTCTGCCTGTCCTGGGCCACTGGACACGCGGCGCCGGTCAGACCGTTGCTCCGAGCTTTGCCGGCGGCTCGGGCCTTGTCGCCAATAACACCAAAATGGCGCCCAATATGCAAGCGCCCGATAGTCCCAGGAATGCCCAACGGTA
>JAKZUY010000239.1:0-3340 GCA_047516345.1 Dehalococcoidia bacterium
TCTCAACAACTTCTTCCACGCGGCGGTGTTCGTTGGCGGTAACTTCTGGTACGACCCGGATGTCCACACACTCGGTGGCGAAGCTGTGAATATTCGGGCAGGATTCATGCCCGATGATGAGCACCCGTGGATCGGCAATCCCCGGGACGCCGAGCGGCACGAACGCGCCCGAAAAGTCCGGGTCGCGATGTCGATGGCCCTGGATCGCGAGGCTATTGCGGAGACGATCCTCGGTGGCCTGGCGCCTGTTTCGTACATTCCGGGAATCCCGATTACGGCGCCCGAGTGGGACGACCGGTGGGTGGTGCCGTTCGACCCCGACGGCGCAAAGGCCCTGCTTGCGGAAGCGGGCTATGCGGACGGTTTCGAATTCGACTTCTGGATTCCGAACGACTTCCCGAACGTGGACGTCGAGGTAGCTCTGGCTATAGTCGCCATGTGGGAAAACATCGGCATCCGTGCCAATCCCAACACGATCGCCTATACCGCAGGGCGACCTAACCTGATGACCAAGGAGCAGGACGCGCCCTGGATGTGGTTCATGGTCGGTGACGGCATCAACTACGCCAGCGGTCACATTCGGACCGCTACGTACCTTTCCCACGGTGTGGGCTGGAACGGCGCGGTAGAGATTCCGGAACTAGAGAACTTCCAAAACCGCTGGGCAACCCTTACAGGCGACCGTCAGGCGCAACTTGAGGTGTGGTTCGAACGGGCCGATTGGCTGAAAGAATGGATGCCATTCATAACCGTCGCCGACATACCCAAGCTGTGGGTCACGAACCCCGATACGGTTACCGGTTGGAAAATGTTCGAGCACATCGAGCCGGGAACGGTCAATAACCTCGAGACCGCACAGCCGGTGAAGTAACTCATGATTTGACTGGCGGAGAAGCGTAACCCCTTTCCTCCAGTCAACATACAAAGAAGGGCCGGAGGAGTGTTTCCAGACTCTTTCGGCCCCTTTGTTATGTTCATGTTGTAGCCTATCCAACCAGTTGCAGATCGGCGGCGCCAAGAGTCGCTGAACAATGTAAGCGTGGTTTTGCAGGTTTAGTTCATGACCAAATTCCTGCTTGGAAGAGCGTTGGCGGCGCTCTTCGCCCTGTTTGCGGCAACGATCCTCGTGTTCGGCATGTCCCGGTTGACCGGGGACCCGCGTGAGCAGTTCCTGACGGTCGAGACCACTCAGGAGAACTGGGATGCCTGGGGGGAGAAGTTCGGTCTTAACAAGCCGTTGGTTCTCCAATACTTCATCTGGGTCGGCAAGTCGTTCACTCTGGACATGGGCACGTCGTTGAACCAGGCGCAGCCGGTCTGGGACTTGGTGAAGGGGCGACTGTGGGCCACCAGCGAACTTGCGCTTACGGGATGGGGTCTGTCAGTGGCGATTGGGGTCCCGTTGGGCGCGTTATCTGCGGTCAAGCGAGGCTCGATTTACGACTACGTGGCCCGTGGGTTCGCACTATTCGGCCAGGCGCTTCCGCCGTTTTGGCTCGGTGTGGTGTTGATCCTGGTATTCGCCGTCTTTCTGGAGTGGCTGCCGGCCGGCACGCGGAATACTCCGTTGAATCTGATCATGCCAGCTCTTACCTTGGCCCTGATCAATGCTTCGAGCAATTTGCGCATCACGCGATCAGCGATGCTTGAGGTTCTGGATTCGGAGTTCGTAAAGATGGCGCGGGCCAAGGGCGTGGGCGGGCGTATGGTCATTTGGAAACACGCCTTCAGAAACGCCCTGATAGCGCCGCTGACAAACGCGGGGTTGTTGTTGGCCGGTTTTCTGGCCGGCACGGTGGTCACAGAGACCGTGTTCGCCTGGCCGGGACTGGGGAGGCTGGCGGTTGACGCAGTACGCACCAACGATTTTCCTGTCATCTCCGGCCTCACGCTGGTCTTCACCGTGTTTTACGTGTGCGCCAATTTGGTCATCGACATGATTTACGGTCTGGTCGATCCCCGGATCAGAATTTCCTGAGCAAATTCCATGGTCGAGTTGACTGATACGGCAATACGTGAGACCGATGACCTCAATTCCTCGCTGTCGAGGGTCATGTACGCCCTTCGCCGCTGGCCGATCTTTCCGATGGCGGTACTGGTAGTGCTGCTCGTTACCGGTATTTTCGCTCCCTGGATCGCTCCGCAGGATCCGAATTTCACCGCTCTACGGGAACGCAACGCGCCTCCGTTCTGGATGGAAGGGGGCGGCCTGAACCACATTCTGGGCGCCGACCCGCTCGGCCGGGATCTGCTGAGCCGCGTTATCTACGGCGCACGAATCTCCCTGTTGGTGGCGGTGGTTTCTATAGGGGCCGGACTGCTGGTCGGTGTGTCGTCAGGGCTCGTGTCCGGCTACTTCGGCGGCCTGATAGACGAATTCATCATGCGGATGGCCGATGTGTCCCGCGCCGTGCCATACATATTGATTGCTCTCGTTGTGGCGATAGTTTTTGGCAGACGAATCGAAGTGATCCTCGGGATCCTCGCTTTCGCGACCTGGCCAGTCTTCGCCCGCCAGGTCCGTGGAGAAGTACTCGTCCTGAAGGAAACGGACTACGTCGCGATGGCCAAGGTCGCTGGAGGGTCGTCCGCCCGCATAATTGTCCGGCACATCTTTCCCGGCGTTATAAACATCGTTACGGTCATCGCAACGTTGCAAGTCGGAGCGTTGATACTCACCGAGGCGATTCTCAGTTTTCTGGGCGCCGGCATAGCGCCTCCCACCCCGGCGTGGGGGGTGATGATCGCCGACGGTCAGGACTACCTCCGGGAGGCGTGGTGGGTGTCTTTCTTCCCAGGGATGGCCATCGTACTGACGGTTCTGGGCTTCAACTTCATGGGTGATTGGCTGAGGGACTACCTGGACCCGAGGCTGCGGCAACTGGAATGACCGGACTGGCGCCTGTCACTAACACCCGCCGCCGATCTGTTCGAAGCTTCAGAGTCGAGATCGGACTCATATTGCGATCAAGATTCTCGGCGGACAGGCACGGCGTATTACCGGTTGTCGATGGGCAGTTGTCGACTTGTACAGGAGCGGCCAAATGATCAACAAGCGTCCACTGGGCCAAACGGGCCTTGAGGTTTCGGAGATTGGGTTCGGCGCCGGAATCGTCGCAGGTTTGTTCGTGCGCGGTGACCGTGAGTCGCAGATCAGCGCAGTCACCCGTGCGGTCGAGTTGGGCGTGAACCATTTTGACACTGCGCCGCAATATGGGGACGGCGATTCTGAACTCAACTTGGGAAAAGTCCTGGGAGACACTCCCGGCGACTTTATTGTCGGCACCAAGATCGAGTACTTGGACGAACACTTCGCCGACTTCAGATCGAGAACTTTTCA
>JAKZUY010000240.1:0-19741 GCA_047516345.1 Dehalococcoidia bacterium
CCCCCCAACCTGCGTATCTCCATCGACGGTAACCCTCGTGGCGCCAGGCGTCTCCTCCTTCAGGTTGATCATGCCGGTGCCCCTCATCCATCCGCCCGGGCCGTCACCGTTGACAGCCATGCGGTACGAACTCGGCTCGTCAAGGTCGGAAAGCTTCACATGTCCCGAAAACCGCCCGCGTACAATGCCGATACCGACGTTCATATCGGCGCGGTACTCACCCGGGCCTACCTCTTCTATCGAGTCGACCCCGGGGATGGCCTGTTGGAGCACGTCGATGTCGATCAGTGCGTCCCAAGCATCCTGTTGGCCCATATTCAGCTTGAAACTACCACTTACTTTCACGGCTTAGCATTCTCCGGGACGTTCTCAGGGGTTGCGGTCGCGACGTACCGAGTGTTAACTAAGTCCACCAAATGATCGCGACCCCGACAATCGCCGGAGGCATAGCCAATGGGCCATGAAATCAACGTAACAGTCAATGGGCGGAGCTACACAAGCACTGTCGTCCCTAGATTATTGCTCTCCCAGTATCTCAGGGACGTGCTGAACCTTACAGGAACACACGTCGGCTGCGATACCACCAGTTGCGGCGCCTGCTCCGTCCTGCTGAACGGCAGCGCGGTCAAGTCCTGCAATGTTCTGGCGGTACAGGTCGACGGCGCTGAGGTCACGACGGTTGAGGGATTGGCGAGCGGCGACGAGTATCACCCGATCCAAAAGGCGTTCTGGGAAGAGCATGGCCTCCAGTGCGGATTCTGCACTCCGGGAATGATGGTCACGGCCATCGACATCCTGAGCAACAATCCGCAGCCGACCGAGGCGGAAATCAGGAACGGCCTGCGCGGCAATCTCTGCCGCTGCACCGGATATCACAACATTGTCAAGGCAGTTCAGGCCGCAGCGGTCGAGATGGCCAGTTAGGGAGGCGGGAATGACTACTTCATCGACGATCGGATCCTCGATCAAGCGCAGGGAAGACCCGCGCCTCATTACCGGTAGCGCGACCTACGTTGATGACGTCAGACCACCTGGCGTGCTGCATTTGGCGATTGTCCGCAGTCTCCACGCGCATGCGACCATCGGGAGAATAGACGTCACCAAGGCGGCCAACATGCCCGGTGTCGTTGCGGCGTTCACCGGCGCAGACATACAGGAACAACTGGGTTCGCTTCCAGCCGGCTGGAACTTGCCGGATATGAAGGCGCCCAATCACCCCCCAATCGCATTTGAGCGGGTCCGCTACGTAGGCGACGCGGTCGCCGTGGTGGTGGCGGAATCCCCTCAGGCGGCGGCTGACGCAGTTTCCAGCGTTGAAGTCGAATACAGCGAGTTGGACGCTATCGTCAACGCCGAAGCCGCGACGATGGCCGGAGCGCCCCAGCTACACGAGGATGCCCCGAACAACCTCGCCTTCGAGTGGGAGGTAGGCGGCGGAGACTACGATGCGGCTGCGTCGGAAGCTGAGGTCGTCGTCAAGCAACGGCTGATCAATCAGCGATTGATCCCCAACCCCATCGAAGAGAGGGGTGTGGTCGCAGACTACAACCGGGCGACGAATCAGATAACCCTGTGGACGTCGACCCAGATTCCTCACCTGGTGAGGCTGCTGTTCTCTGCTGTGACCGGCCACCCGGAACAACAGGTACGAGTGATCGCTCCCGAAGTGGGCGGCGCGTTCGGGAGCAAGCTCTACCTCTACGCCGAAGAAGTCATCTGCGGAGTCGTATCAAAGATATTGGCGCAACCGGTCAAGTGGATCTCAGGCCGGCAGGAAGGCTATCTCGCCACGACCCACGGCAGAGACCACATCGCAGACGTCGAGATGTGCGGCAATCGCGACGGCACGATCACTGGCATCAAGACGACGGTCTACGCAAATCTGGGCGCGTATCTTTCCACATTCGCTCCGGGCATTCCGACCGTTCTCTTCGGGTTCACCCTCGGCGGGCCCTATCGCATGCCGAACGTGGCATGCAAGGTTTACGGGGTGTTCACCAACACCACCCCCGTCGATGCGTACCGGGGCGCAGGCAGGCCCGAATGCACGTACGTGATCGAGCGGCTCGTCGACCTTTTCTCGCGGGAAATCGGCCGCGACCCCGTCGCCGTCAGGCGGAAGAACTTCATCCCGCCATTCAGAAACGGCCACGCGGTGTCCACGGGTGTCTCGTATGACTCAGGTAACTATCGCCTCACGTTAAACCGTGCGCTCGAAATGCTGGACTATCGCGGTTTTCGTGCGGAGCAACGGCAGGCGCGCAGCGAGGGCAGGTTGATCGGAGTCGGCTTTTCGAGCTACGTCGAAATTTGCGGCTTAGCGCCGTCAGCCGTCGCCGCATCGCTCGGCGCTGGCGCCGGCCTCTGGGAGTCGAGCACCGTTCGGGTCCATCCCACCGGCAAGATCGCGGTCTACACCGGCACCTCCCCGCACGGACAGGGTCATCAGACCAGTTTCATGCAGATAACTTCGTCCGAGCTTGGCGTGCCGATCGAAGACATAGAGGTGTTTCACGGCGACACCGACAAGCAGCAGATGGGCACCGGAACATTCGGCAGCCGCAGCATATCGGTTGGCGGGACGGCCCTCTACATGAGCATCCAGAAGGTCATTGATAAGGCTAAGAGGATCGCCGCACACCAGATGGGCGTTCCGCATCGCCAGGTCACGTTTGAAAACGGGACTTTCTACGTAGAGGACATACGCGAACGACAGATGACCTGGGGTGAAATCGTAGGCGAGGCATACTCGGCCAAAAACCTGCCGCCGCGAATGGAGCCGGGCCTTGAAGCGGTCACGTTCTTCGATCCGCAGAACTTCACCTGGCCGTTCGGCACACATATCGCCGTCCTCGAAGTCGATCCCGACACCGGCCAAATTAAAGTGCTCCGGTACATTGCGGTTGACGACGTCGGAAACGTCATCAACCCGATGATCGTGGATGGCATGGTTCACGGAGGTGTAGCCCAGGGCATCGGACAAGCGTTGCAAGAACAGGCCGTTTACAACGATAACGGTCAGTTGCTGAGCGGCTCGATGCTGGACTACGCGGTACCGACCGCGGAGGACCTTCCGAGTTACGAGACCGACCGTACGGTCACGCCGACCAACGTCAACCCTCTCGGGGTCAAGGGCGCCGGTGAGACCGGCACCATCGCTTGCTCCCCTGCCATTGTTAACGCGGCCGTAGACGCTCTTGCCCACCTAGGTGTCAGGCACGTCGACATGCCGCTTACTCCTGAAAAAATGTGGCGAACCATCCGCGATGCCCGGGCGGCCCAAACGGCTGTTCGACAGGCCCGCGCCGCCGCGAGGACGACCAATTGATTACCAGCATCCCAGCGCCCTTTTCGTACCACACGCCGAGCACGGTCGAGGAGGCTTCACGGCTTCTCAGCCGGTATCGGGGCAACGCCCGGCTCCTGGCAGGCGGCCACAGCCTGTTGCCGCTAATGAAACTCAGGCTCGCGTCTCCGGAGGCGCTGATCGACCTGCGCCTCGTCGACGGCCTATCCTTCATTCGGGAATCCGGAGACGGAGTGGCGATAGGGGCTATGACCACTTATAACGAAATAGCAAGGTCCGGCCTGGTCGCCGAGAGGGCGCCTGCCCTCGCCGAGGCCGCGTCGCAAGTAGCCGACACGCCGGTCCGAAACGTTGGCACTATCGGAGGCAGTATCGCCCACGCCGACCCTGCGGGCGACCTTCCGGCGGTAGTGCTAGCCCTCGGAGCACAGTTAAAGACTCGATCCGCCCGTGCCTCGCGCACTATCGACGCCGATCGCTTCTTCCGAGACTTCATGACCACGGCGCTGCGCCCTAACGAGGTCCTCACGGAAATTCACTTCCCGGGCCCGGCTGAAGGGACGGGATCGGCATACTCCAAGCTGGCGAACAAAGCGTCTCACTACGCCCTCGTCGGCGTGGCCGCGATTGTCACGGTCAGCGACGGTGTATGCACTGCGGCGCGGATCGGCATCACGGGCGCAGGTCCGTTTCCGGTCAGGTCCCGAAGGGCCGAGCGGATACTAGTTGGCAAAGCTCCGACTGAATCTGTTATCCGCCTGGCTTCGCAAAGGGGTGGCGTGGAACTTGAAGGGCAGTTCAACGAGGACATTCACGCCTCCGCCGAGTACCGGGCCGAAATGGCCAAGGTGTTCACAGGTCGATCGCTCAGGAGCGCATTCGCCAGGGCGGCCGGCTAGGCCGCGCTGGTCATTGATCGAGGAGCAGTAGCCGCTACGGCGCGCCCACGCGCGCCAGGGCGGCGACGTCGTGGGACTGGTCGCGTATGTGCGACGGTGTCATGACTATCTGCTCGATCACCGTTCTCTGAGGCAGAGTCGCACACAGCAGGATCGCCTCGGCAACGTCCCGCGGTCCCATCATTGACTCCCGGTCTTCCATCGGAGGCGCTACTGCACGCTTGTCGAGAAGCGGGGTGTTGACCTCGGCAGGAATGATGGCGCTTGCCCTGACTCCCGTGTTGCGCAGTTCATTGTTGATGTACTGCATCATGTTCAGCGCGGCCGCCTTCGCGGAGGAGTACGGGGCCCCGCCCAATGGGCCCGGAGACAAGGCTGCCATGCTGCAAACAGTGATGATGGTGCCCTCTCCCCGTTCAGTCATGCCCTGGAGCACCGACTGAGTCAGCCGGTAGACGGCTTCCACGTTAATTCTGAACACCTCATCCCACTCTTCGGGCGGCACGTAGCGTATTGACCGGACCGTGCTGGAATACCCGGCGTTGTTGACCAGAACGTCAACCCTGCCGAATTCGGCCTCGGCCCATGCGCCGAGGCCAGCGGCAGCGTCGCCGTCGAGCAGATCGACCGAACGCGCGATGCACTTCCCGCCTGCGGCCTGGATCTCGGCTACGACTTCATCCAGCGGCGCCTGTCGCCTTCCGACAGCAATAACAGTAGCGCCCTCCCCTGCCATCAGCAGAGCCGCTTCGCGCCCTATCCCGCTGCTTCCTCCGGTGATGATCGCAATCTTGTTTTCCAGCTTGCCCATGTTCAGTTCCTTCTTTGTTTGTTTTCAAGTGAGATGCGTCGTCTTCACGGTATATCGACACCTGCGCGCTAGTGTTTTCCCTCTGACACGGGCAGGGCTTACAGCCCCCGCGCCGGCGTAGCTAACTGCCTGCGGTGGCAGGCCATCCACGCCAGTGTTCTTTTTCGTCAGTCATCACCATACCGGCGATCTCGCGGCCCATACGCACACTGTAGTTCGTCCCGCGGTCTTCAGGGTATATTTGCGTGGTGTTCGCAAGGTACATGCGTTTGATTGGGGTCCGGTGTTCAGGCATACGGGAGGAATAGTTTGCGCCAATTATGGGCTGGGCGGCGCTGACGCTGTTGTAGTGCACACGCTTGATCCAGCTTCGTTCAAACTCAGGATTGAACTTGGTCAGGTGCGGCAAGTACCGGCCCAGCAATTCATCCGGGGTCAACCCGAACATCTCGTCCCGCCGATCGAGGTAGTTGGTCAGGTAGGCGACGTGGCTTCCGCCGTAGAGCTCCCGAGGAATTAGATTGGTGTGCTCGATGATCCCCAAAAACGGCACGTTGTGGTCGGCGATGTTCATCCAGTAGATGTTCGTCAGCGGTCTGTCCAGTTCAATGATGATGACCACCGCGGCGAGATAGTGCACCGCGTCGAGCTTCGCTTTGTAGTCCGCGGGCAGGTTCACCAACTTGGGGAATATGTACGACGGCACAGTAGACACGACTACGTCGAATTCCTCAACGTGCTTCGTTCCATCCGGTCTCCTTGCTGTCAGTCCGGTGACCCCCTCGCCACTTACGTCGACGCGTTCGACCGGCGTTTCGAGCAGGAATTGACCGCCGGCCAATCCGATTCGGCGGGCGACCTCGTCAAACACGGAATCGAAGCTGCCCATGGGATACCCGAGCTGTTCGCCGCCGACGGTTTTCCGCGACGCGAACCGCGTCTGGATCTTCGACCAAAACCATGGCATTCCTACTTGGTCGTAGCTATCTCCGAACTTGCCGCGCAACAGCGGATTCCACACCACTTCGTAAGCCTTGCCACCCAGGCGCGCCCGGAGCCACTCATCGGCTGTGAACGACTCGAGCGAGCGCCAGTCCCTCAGCCTTTGGAGTCTTAGCGCGAACAGGCCGAGCTTGATCCTCTCGTATAGCGGCAACGCGCCAAATCGCAACAGGTCCAGCGGTGTGGTCGTTCGGTAGACGCGTCCGCTCGCGTACGTGCCGACGCGAGAAGGAAACCACTTCAACTCATCGGACATTCCGATCTCATCGATCAATTCAATAATGGCGTGATCGTTAGTGAAGAGATGGTGGTAACCCCGCTCGAGCCTGCCTCCACCGACCTCGATAGTTGACGCCTGGCCTCCAATGAAGGGCGCCGCCTCGAACACGGTTACTCTGTGCCCCGCGTTCGCCAGGTCGTATCCGGCTGCGAGGCCCGCGGCGCCAGCGCCGATCACACCGATTTTCATGGACTTATCTCCGGAGGAGAGCCGGGCGCGGGGTCGTCAGCGCGGGCCCTCACAGCACCGCCAGCGAGGCGGACAAGGGAATTACCGTCCAGCAACAGGAACACCGCGCCAAGTAGCGTCGGAGGGACCCACAACGCCACGTGCACGGTTATCGCATACGCGGACGCCAACCCGTCGGAAAGGCCAAGAGCCACCAGAGCCAGGGCGCCGAAGAAGTCGAACGGACCCCAACTCCCTGCGCTTGATGGCACGATGCCGGCCAGATTTGCGGCGGCGGTGAACACAAGGATTGCCGCGACGAATTCGAGATTGCCGTCGAACATGGAGTTCAAGTCGAAACCTATTGCGATCGTGCCGTACATCGCCGCTTCCATGAGCCATATCGGCAACGACATGAGGAACACGTAAAACAGGGCCTTCGGCGACGAGACCACGGTGAGTCCCTGCAGCAAGTTGCCGATCAGGCTGAGAGCCCTGCTTCGTACCTTGGACGGAACCGGCGCCAGAATACGGGCGGCCAACTCCAGAGCATTCGCCCTGGACATGACCGATACCACCACGACAACGCCCGCGACGAGCAAGAATGGCAGCAATCCGGCAGCAGCCAACGTTATCGCACCCCCGGGCACGTTGTCGGACACCTCGCCAAACGCCCCCGACACAGGCACCGCTGTCCAAGCAAGCGCGACAAAGAATAGAAGAGCGAGCACGTCCGAGGCACGTTCCACCGCCACAGTGCCAAACGCTCCGGCCGTCGATATGTCCTCGCGCAGGCTCAGATAGTAGGACCGCACCACCTCGCCAATCCGCACCGGAATGAGGTTGTTGGCCATGTATCCAACCACGACCACGGGGAATATCGGCCGCCGCGATTCGCCTATTATCGGTCGCAGCAGGAATCGCCATCTGAACGTCCGCAAGTAAAGGGCAATGAAGTAGAAAACCAGAGACGGCGCCACGTAAGCGTAATTGGCGGTACGCAGCACCTCGCCAATCGTGCTCCTGTCCACGAAGAACACCAAAAAGATAGCCAGGAAGCCGACGCTGCCGGCCAACCCGAGCCAAAAGGCGCGATGCCTTGTCAACCGAGGGCTTTCAGATAACGGACCATGGATCGGGCGACGCGCTCAGTCGATTGCCGCAAGCGGGATGTCCCGGTCAAAGTAGACATACGAGTCGACGGACCCGATCGGCGCTGACAACTTGCGATAGATGAAAAAGTCCAGGGAGGTGCGCCAGGAATCCCGATCGACAACGGCATCGAAGAATTTCCTCAGACTTAGCTCATGGTGCTTGTACGTTTCGTTCTCCGGAAACCACCATCTATGCACGATCCTGCGGCCCTTTGTGTAGTCGTCGTTGAGCTCCGGTTCGACTTTGTTGTTGTTCTTCGCGTGGATCACGGCGATGGCTGTTCCATCGCTGGGCGTCGACACGCTTTCGGATTGATCCGGATACGTGACGTTCGCGTAGTTCCGCAGATACCAGGCCCACGGCCACGTATAACCGTCCGCGGAATCGATGGAGAGTCTGATCTCCTGTCGATCGCCCGTAAGATCGCCGGCCGCTTCGATTTCACGCACGAGATTATGAATATCCGGAGACGTCTGAGTGTAGATCAGCATCTCCCTGGGCACGTCGGCGTGAACGTACGTAGCCACCCATGCAGTGCGGACCGTAAGAATAAACAGCAGCCCGCACACGATTAAAGTCGATGCCGACAGAGCGGTCTTCAGGGTGACTTGGCGCGCCAGCCACGTCAGACCAACAATGAGTACGCCGGCCGCGCCGAACAGTCCCCATAGCGTAAAGAACGAAAGGACGCCATTGTCGAACTCGAAGAAGGCCAGGCGCCAAATCAGGATAAGGAACAGAGGAACGCCGAGTAGCAGGTAAGGCAAATTGGTTCGAGCCGCGGTTCGCCACGGAACAGCAGCGGCCATGTCATTGATCGCGCGGCCGGCGAGGATGATGAGAGGGAGGGTGATGTTGACGAGCAGCCACGGCATTTTCTCACCGGCAACGGTGTAGGCGATCAACGTGGCGGCCGCCCAGAAAACCAGGAATCGGGAGAACCTGTCTCCCTTGTAAACGTAGTAACCCGCGGCCGACAGGGCGACTAGCCACGGCAGAAATTCGTATACGAAGAGGATCATGAAGTAGTAGAACATCGGCTGCTCGGCCCGTGCCACCTCATGTTGGGCCAGCCAGTATCCGAGCGACTGCCAAATTCCGCTGCCGACACCCCCGGGATGGGTGTAAAAATTCGTAAACATCGTCAAGAATATCGCCGCAAATATAACCCAGGATACGAGCCAGACACGGCGGTTCCAGACCAGCCCCACCCCCATGGCGACCACCACCAGGGCTACGGTCACCGCAATCGCTATCACCCAGCCCCCACCGTCCGGCGAACCGACGGGAATCCCTTCAGTGTTGCTGACCTTCGCGGCGAGCGTGATACCCAGGGGTTCCTGAAAAAATGCCACGAGCGCCCCGGCAAGAGGAACCGTCAGGGCAGTCAACAGGATTAGCATGCGGCCGGCGGGGTCGAAGTCCTTGAGAGATGCCCTGCCCCACAGCCAGTTGCCCACCTGCGCCCGGGAAAGATAGAGGAGGCCAACGACCAGAATCAGGGCCGACAGGTACATTGTCTCCTTGGCGGTGAATCCCAACGCCAGAAACGCCGCAGCCAGGTACAGGTACCGGTTTTTGCGCTCGTCCATGTAGCGCCAGATCATCGTGAAAAGGCCCAGAACGAACACGGCCATAAATATGTCGTTTCGAGCGAAACGGCTGAAGTAGAGCATCGCCGGCGAAAACGTCAGCATGGTCGCGGCGGCCAAAGCGCCGACCTGCCCAAGCCGCGATCTCAATAGGATCGGCATTAACACGAGTCCGCTGCCGAAGAGGGCCATCGGCAAGCGAAGTGTGAAGTCGCTGTCGCCGAACAGGAAGAACGAAGCCGCCACGCTGTGGAACAGGAACATGCCGTGCATCAGCGGGTTATGTTCGTATCCACTCCCGTTGAATATCTGCCATGAGAAAAACCCGTGCAGGCTCTCGTCGTGGTGGACAGCGCGTGCGCCCAGATCCCAAAGACGCATGATCAGCGCACCGAAAAAGAGCGTCGCATAGGCCACGCGCTCCCAATGAACTGGAATCAGATCGTTGCTGCCTTTGGCCGCGGCCAAAGGGAGGACGGTTGCCGCCTCAGGCTGTGCGGATGGCGGGGACGGTTCGACCCATTGCCCGTCTTCCCAACGGCCGACGGCATCGGCATTTGGCTCCGCGAAGGTCTGAGACATCAGGGGCAATTTTCCTTAACGCAATAGATCACGAGGTCGTCCACCTCAAGAACGCGACTTCCAAGCGTATCGAACTTATCTTCATGTAGTAACGGATATCCGGACCTTTCCCGCCTACCCACAACGACGTAATCGATCCCGTACGCGGCAATCATCCTCAAAGCGATCTCGCTGTCCTCTGTTTCGTACAGTTCCCGAACGTCAGTTTCCCGCGGAGCGACAAGATCGCCGGAACCTCTCCACTGCCGTTCGTGACCGGGCCAGCCGAGAATCGTGGGAACGCCGGTTGAGCCGGAAATTCGTCCGAATTCTGTATACGACCCCCCGACTGCCTCAACCAGCCGGTCGCCGGGTTCAGCGGCGCTGTTGATGAACTGGATGGCCGCCAAATCAGCCGGGGCCGTCTTTTCCAGATACGAGATGCCGTCGATTGTGGATGCCCCCCCCTCTTTGGCCTTCGTAAACGTTGAAGCCACGCTGTAGTACAGGGCGCCCACGAGAAGAATAATCGCGATGCTTGCCACGATTCCACTCGCGGCAAGACGCCAACCCGACAATTTTAGATGGTGCGACCGCCACCGCCATAACCCAAACGCAGATACGACCGAGAGCAGTATCCAACACTGGTAATAGAACTTGAAGACCGTGTTCATCCTGTTGCCGAAAAAGTCGTTGACGTGCAGCAGTTCAGCGCCGTACAGAAGGTACGTCGCCATCAATACCAGCATGAGGGCGAACTGGACGGCGTCGAATATCCCAGCCCTGGCCCGCGACGCAAGCGCTACGAACAGGAGCACCACTACGAGGCCCAGCGGCGCTACGGTCCACAGCCTCGATAGCAGGTCTGCGGGTTGCGCTCCATCCGTGAACTCGAGGTGGGCGAACGCCCACAACACGTACGGCAACACCACACCAGCAAGTCCAAGTAACCAGGCCTCGATTTCCGGTCCGTTTAGTGCTCGCGCTCCCCCAACAATCGTCTGTCCCAGTCGAATAATTTGGGTTCTGAAGATGGAATAGACGGTCACGAACAGGAAGGCCCCGGACAGGAGCAGGAACAGACCCCAGACGGTCAGGAAATGAATCGGCCTCGTGCCGTAGTCGGCGGGTGCAATGGGCGGTACCTGCACCTGAGTGGCCAACGTGCCGAAGTAGAACGGCGAATACACGAACAGGCCGATAGCGGCGATGGCGGCGAGCGGAAGCCCCGCGGTTGCAGCGGACCATACCAGTGAAACCGGACGGACACGGCTTGTGACAAGCAGCCCGATCGCGTACAACGACACCACGGCCAATGACATCCACCACGCGAGCACGGCGGCAAACGCAACGGCTAAACAGACCCCGGTCCCGACAACCATCACGACCGATCTCTTTTTCTCACCGTAGGCTTTGATGGTTACAGCCGCGATCAGCGCCGTTATCAGGAACGCCGCGTCCCATGCGTTTATGAACCCGGCGGCGCCGGTCAATATGACGAGGCTCACCGTCGATGCGGGATTGCGGCGGAGCCAGCCAAATCCCCAAGAATCTTTCGACGCGATGATGTTGTAGGCCGCGCCCAGCCCCACGAGGAAGAATGGAATCGACATGACGTGGGGATGAAGGTCTCCGAGCAGGAAACTGAATAGCGGGAATTCCTGAATAGTGAAATCAAGTCCTATGCCTGACCCGTCAAAGGTGTTTATGACGCGAGAGGCCCGCCACCACCACCAAAATCCGGTTGGCCGCCATGATTCGGACTGCGGATTGCGATCGAGTCCGTCGATCGCCAGCCAGCTGTAGAAGCCGTCGGTACCCACCCCGAAATTGGCCAGCAGTTCCCACCAGCCCGCGAGACTCGACACCACCAGCAGCAACGCCGATCCGGCAACTCCCGCCCAGATAGCTGTCCTAAGGGAGCCGCTATCACGACGCACCAGCGAATAGACGAGCGTGAATATCGCTCCTGCGGCCATCGCTGCCGATAGGGACAGGGCGAGGTTGTAAGCAACCCCCGGCGTGACGGCGCTGGCCTTGGCCACTCCGGCAAACATCCAGTACCCAAAATAGTAGTAGGCGACAGGCTCGCCACTCAACCAGGGATCTTCCGGAGGGGCCGACTGCGTAGCGACGGATGCGTTGAGGAACATGAAGTCCATCGGCTTTTCAGTCCCGGCGATGTTGGGATCGAACACACGGAACAACGTCCAGGCCACGAAAAATGCGATGAAAACCAATTCGCCAATGGCGACCGCGGTCCAATTCCTGCGGAGGAACCCAAGCATCTCGTCGCGGCGGCGGTAGGCGAACAGGCCGCCAGCAAGAGCCAATACGGAAATCGCGAGCCACCAGGCCCATGGGGCGTTGGTCAGGATCCCGAGTTGGCTCAGCCCCCACACGGCGGTGCCGATAACGATCAGGCCGATAGGCTTGGCAAATCCCCACGCCCGGTCCGACAGATTGGGAAATGCCGCGTAGGCAAACGGGAAGGCGGCGAGGCCGATGGCCTCTGCCACAATCAGCCAGCTGATGGAATCAAGCATGGCTCAGAATCCCGGCGCAAAGAAACGTAATGGCGGTCAGGCGACCCTGGAATTGGGTAGCAAGGCGTCGGTGAACCCCACGGGATCGAACTCGGAAAGATCGTCCACCGATTCTCCGGTGCCGATAAACCATATGGGCAACCCAAGGTCTCCGGCGATAGCCAGAGCCATTCCGCCTTTGGCAGAACCGTCAAGTTTGGTAATCATGACGCCGTCGCAACGCACCGACTCGGTAAACGAACGCGCTTGCACGACGGCGTTTTGGCCTGAAGTGCCGTCTATCACCAGCAGTACCCGCTGAACATATCCGTCGGCCTGCCGATCGACGACCGCCCGAACCTTTTTCAGCTCTTCCATGAGGTTGTGGCGGGTGTGGAGACGCCCCGCGGTATCGATTAGCACCATGTCTGCGCCGCGCGCCCGGGCCGAACTCAGAGTGTCGAACGCCACGGCGCCCGGATCGCTGCCGGCCTGTTGATAGACGACCGGAACGTCGAGTCGTTCCCCCCATATCCTCAACTGCTCGATGGCGCCGGCGCGGAATGTATCGGCGGCGCCGAGCATCACTTTCCTGCCATCCCGATCTGCGGCCCGGGCCAGCTTGGCGATGCTTGTTGTCTTGCCGGAACCGTTTACTCCAACCACCAGCATGGCGACCGGCTGACCATCCGGTATTGGGTCGTTGACAGGCGGCCGGGAAAGAGTCTCCAACATTGCGGCTCTAAATTGCTCCGTGATAGCGGTTGCCGACCCTGCTTTGCCTGCTGAGGTGTGGGCTCTGACGTGTTCGATAAGTTCCATGGCGGTCTTGACCCCCACGTCGGAAGTAATCAGAACCTCCTCGAGCTCGTCCCATAACTCAGGGCCGACGGTCTTCCTGCCTAAAACCTGGCCGAGAACGCGCCGCCAGACGGCACCGGTCTTCGCCGTCGTCTCAAACGTCTTGTCTCGTTTCCTGCCGAGCCCGAACAAAGCCATTATTGACCAGCCGGGACTGTGTCGTCAGGCGTCGGGGTCATCAGCGGTTGCGTAGGTGACATTCTGCTCATAGCTTCAATCGCGGCAGCCCGTTCCGCTTCGACCTTCCGGTCGCCGCTTCCCGTTCCGGCCACTTCGCCGCTCAATAACACCTCAACATTGAACCGGGCTTCGGAGCATTGATCGCCCGCAGTTACTATCCGGTAACTTGGCGACGTTCCTCCCCGTTGTTGCACTATCTCTTGCAGTACTGACTTCGGGTCCTTGGGGTTCTCTTCGTACAGGGCGTGGTCGATCTCTGGCTCGAGCAACTCAAGCAGAATCCGTTCGCACTCATCGAATCCCCTGTCCAGAAATACGGCGCCGGCCATGGCCTCGAAGGCGTTGGCCAGATTGGTCTGCCGCTCCGGCCCTCCGGACGCGAACTCCCCGTGGCCCATAACAAGGTCTTGGCCAAGCCCCAGGCGCGCCGCCGCCACCGCCAGAGCCTCACGCCTGACGGCATGCGACCGCCTGGTCGTCAACTCGCCTTCCGGCGCTTCCCGCGCACGCTCGTACATAGTCCTGGCGACGACGAAGTTGACCACGCCGTCGCCCAGGAATTCGAGCCTCTCGTTCGATTCGGCGCAGGCCTCGGGTTGTTCGTTCAGGAACGACTTGTGTGTCAGCGCAATCGCCAACAGACGCGGGGCCCGAAATTCGAGGCCCAACCGTTCCTGGATCAACCCCAAGCCCACGTCATCGTGTGGATCGATAGGCAAGTCTATTCAGTCGCGCCGCGTGGCCACGGCGGTTGGGGCCGCTTCAACTCTCCGAAATATTTGCTTTCGCTTGCGATGCCCATGAAGTGTTCAAACGCTTTCATGGTTTCGGCTTCAGGTGGGGTAAACACCTTCAGAAACGCCCACGAGCCGTCCACGAAGCGGAACGTCGGAGTGCCGAACACGCCGTGCTCGACCGCGAATTCATGGTCCCGTCCGACCGCTTCGAGCGTCGACGGATCCTCCATATCGGCCATGAATTTGGTCATGTCCAGGCCGCTTTGCCTGGCGCACTCCCCTACAGCCTCCACGCTCCGGATATCCTCACGGCGGAGGTGTTTGGCATCGAGCACCGCCATCACGTAGTCATGGTGGGCCTGACTGCCTTGCCGTGCGGCGGCCACTCCGCCTCTCAACGGAATCAGGCCGCGGCTGAGGTAGTCGCCGGTCTGTTCCCAAGCCTTCCATTCAGGGCCGTTTTTTGAGTTGGCCTGCTCCAGGGCGAAACAACGGTAGTCGATCAACAGGTCGTCGCCGAGTTCAGATTTAACTCTTGACAGCCAAACGGCCGCCTGACGGACCCAAGGTCAAGTGTAGTCGATAAATACTTCGAATCTCAGAGGTTTTTCAGCAGCCATGGGTTCCTCTCAATCTGCGGTGGTTGGACTATCGTCAAGTCTATGACTAACTGAGCAATTCTGCATGTTCGCAACAACCCTGCTCACCTCGTTCCAGGTATGACGGTAATTGTTGCCCGGCCGGACGTAGAATCGTAACTGCAACTAGCCGTCAAGATATCCCATTGCCCAACATCGCAAGTCTCCTGGAACGTACCTTGTCCAGCCCCGTGCTGGACGGACTTCGGCTGGCAGGAAATCTTGCGGCCGAAGGTGAAAGCGCGGCGGAGGCAGCATACCTCGTAGGTGGATCGGTGCGCGATGCCTTGCTGGGCCGTACTCCGGTCGATCCGGACATATCCGTCGTAGGAGACGCGCCCACTTTTGCCGCGTCATTCGCGGAAAAGGGCGGCGGTGAGGTGGAAGCTGTGTCTCAGTTCGGTACGGCCAGAGTGGCGCTACCGGGTGGCCGATTCGACCTCGCCATGTGCCGGACGGAAACGTACGCCGAACCGGGGGCCTTGCCGACAGTCACAAGCGCCGGAATCCTTGAAGACCTTTCGCGGCGCGACTTCACCATCAACGCGATGGCGGTCGACCTTTCGCCATCGAATTGGGGCGAATTGATGGACCTGCATGGCGGATTTTCCGACGCGGCGAGAAGTCGGATTCAGGTCCTCCACAACGCAAGTTTCAAAGACGACCCCACCCGAATCTTCCGCGCTATCCGTTACGAAGTGCGGCTCGGATTCAAGCTTGATCCCGGCGCCCTGTTGCTCATGAGACGCGACTGGCAGTACATGGATCGAATAAGCCCCGCACGGGTCAGGGGCGAACTGGAAAAGATCCTCAGTGATCCTTCGCGCGCAGATATTCTGGCGACCGCCGAGGAACGAGGCGTGTTGGCCGCGATAGACATTTCGTTCCGGGTGAGCCGGGGGGCGTTGCGGGCGATGCGGCAACACCCGGATCGGGACGTACTTTTCTATCTTGCGCTTGCCACTGCATCCCTGACTGAAAACGAGGTTCGCGCGCTCGTGACCAGACTGGAACCGCCTCAAGAATGGCGAGAGATCATACTGTCGGCGCCGAGGTACCGCGGCATGTCAAGCATTCTGAGGAATAGCACCCTGTCGCCCAGCGAAGTAGTCGCGGTGTTGGGTGAATTTCCGCTGCCGCTCCTGGAGGCGCAACGAGCGCTCACTGGTTCCCTCTATCAACAAGCGAAGCTTGACCAATACTTGGGGATCCTTCGCCATGTCAAGCCGGAGATAACCGGCGACGATCTACTTGAAGCGGGAATACCGCAAGGGCCGGAAATCGGCTTCATTCTGGACGAGGTCTCACGTGCGCGTGTCGACGGAAAGGTCACAACCAAAGAGGAAGAACTGGCGTTCGTCGGCCAGCGAATGACGTCACGGGCGCGCCGTTCCCTGCTTGGTCAGTAGACGTCTTCCGGAAGGGCATGATCCTTGTGAACTCCGCCCCATGAGGCTGCGCGGCCTGCTAGTCGTTCACGATGGAACATGTACTGTTGCGCTATGGCACCGTAACGGCCAAAGTGATTCCTCGCCCACTTCCCCGCTGCGACGTTGTTGAGCTTGGGAGGCAACCCGTACCACTTTTCGAGGGCTCGCCGGGTCCAGCGATCGACAGGGAACGCCTCCGGCTTGTCTAACGAGAAAGCCAAAACGCAGTCGGCGATCTTCTCCCCTACCCCGTTGATCCCCATCAGACGTTCTTTCGCGTCTCCGTATGACTGCCCTCTCAACGCCATTAAATCGAGGTCGCCCCGGGCCACGAGCCGTGAAGCGCCGGCCACGTACTTCGCGCGGAATCCCAAGCCGAGTTCGCGCAGCCTCGGCTCTCCCGCCTCCGCTATGACCGAAGCGGTCGGGAATTCAAAATCGGTCTCTGAGGGACCGATCCTGCGCCCGACCGCGGCTGCGACCGCTCCGACGTTCAGTTTGATTCGCGGCACATTGGAGGTCGACGAGCAGATGAATGAGACGAGGCACTCCCACGGGTCCTGGCGCAGTAATCGCAGGCCGGCGTATCCCCTCACTGCGGGACCGATGCAAGGATCGTCTGCAAACCTCTGCCTGAACTCTCCGAGGTCCACGCTAGCGTTGAGGTAATCAGCTATCTTCCCCAGCGCATCCGATACCGGCCCATCATCAAGCACGGTTACTTCGACTCCCCCGTCGCATTCCGAAAGGACCAACAGACGGTCACCGATCACCCCCCGGAACGTGGAATCATCCTTTTGGTCTGCTTGCCACCAGCGGAACGCCTGACCGCCGTCCAGAGTCGCCGTCAGCGCAATTGGTTCGCCGGCGATTGCGATCTTGCCGCCATTCGAGCGATCGCCTATCTGTGTCGTTGCTGCGACAGCCTGTGTCATACGGTACCGGTCTCATTCCATGCGGCCACGATCTCACCAAGCCGCGACAGGGAGGTCCGGCGCACCGTACACGGCGGTAATGCTCTTTGAAACTTCGTTCCATAGCCGCGTGCGATGATGCGGCGGTCCAGAATGACAAATGCTCCCCGGTCGGTCCCTGAACGGATCAGTCTGCCGAACCCCTGCCGGAAACGCATTACTGCTTCAGGCACCATGTACTCCCCGAAGCCGTCTTCGTAAAGTTCGGAGCGCGCCTCGACCACCGGGTCTGTCGGGACAGGGAAAGGCAGCCGGGTCATCACGAGGGCCTTTATCGACGCCCCTTCGAGATCGACGCCCTCCCAAAGGCTGCTTGTTCCCAAAGCCACGGCCTTTCGGTCGCGGGCGAGTTCTCGCATTACGCGATGGGGCGGTCCGTCGGCGCCCTGCGCAATCAGCCGTATTCCCGCAGCCTCAAGACCGGGACCGAGTGAGCGGCGCGCCGATTCGAGAGACGAATTCGATGTGAATAGGACGAGCACGCGGTCACCCAGTTTCGTCGCGATATCTTCGATCGCGGTCGCGACGGTCGTAGCGTAGCCGTGCCTGCCCGGCTCCGGCATATCTTCGGGTACGGCTACCAGAGCGGCCCGTCGGTAGTCGAACGGCGAGCCCATAAAGAGGTCTTTGCCGCCGTCCATTCCCACCATCTCCCGGAATCTATCGGCTTTCCCGTCATATCCCAGGGTCGCCCCCGTCAGGATCACGGAACGTTCATGCTCAAACAGTTTCTCCCGCAGGATTGGGCCCACATTGAGCGGCGCGCCGTTGAGAACGAACGATTCGTCTCTCGGTCTAGCAGATATCCAGTAGACCATCCCATCGTCGGGATGCGGGATGCACTGCATGAACCTGTCGCGCGCGGCGACAAGATTGTCCAACGCAGTTGTCACGTCGAGCATGATCGCCGACAGGTCTTCGCTTTCAGACGCGACACGACTACCTCTCCGTGCCAGTACCGAGAATCTTTCAATAAGCAAAGAAAGCGCCACGTCGAGGTTTTCCCAGGCGACCTCAAGCGCTGCCCAGGTCGGCTGGGCTCGCAGCCCTCCGGTGATCCGCAGTCTTTGGCTCTGGTCGTCCGAGGCGAATGAACGGTACGCCGACTTCAAAACTTCGAAGAATTCCGTTGTTCTCGTGGAAACACGCTCTGCCGCTTCCGCTGCTGTACCGGCCTCCACCGGTACGGGGTTCAACGCTTCAGCCTCCCCGCGCTCTGCCTGAATCGCGTTCGCCAACTCGGCTATCATGCCGCGCTCGCCGATCAATGCGGCCAGTTCGATCTGGAATTGCTGCTGAGCCAGGGAAAAGCCAAGGTGATTTGTGGCGGCGGTTACAAGGTGCTGGGCTTCGTCGACGATGAGCGCGTCGTGAGGGGGAAGAAGCCCGCCGCCCATTGCAGCGTTCGACATCAGGAGTGAGTGATTTACGATGAGAATATCTGCGCCGTGGGCCAGGTTTCGCGCTCTTCGGAGAAAGCACGGACCCCGTCCGGGCGGGCATTGCGCCGCGCCCTGGGCAGAAAGCCGCCCGAATGCCTGGGTCTGTCTGCCCAACCCCAATTCCGACCGGTCACCCGTTTCGGTCGTCTGAAGCCAGACCAGGCACTTCCCAAGCAGACTGGTTTCCTGTTCAGATGACCGGCCCGACTGAATGGCGTGCGCCCATCGGCGGTAACACAGATAGTTGCCTCGCCCTTTCAACTCGCTTATTTCCAGATTCGAATCTTCAAGGTGGCCGGCCGCCGAAAGCGTCTGTTCGACTACCGGGGCGTCCTTGTTAAGGAGTTGTGCCTGGAGATTGATCGTATTGGTGGAGACGATTATCGGCCTGCCGCCTTGCGACGCGTGTAACGCCGCGCCTGCCAAGTACGCGATGGACTTCCCGACGCCCGTTCCCGCCTCTACCACCAGGTTTTCTCCATCCGCTATTGCCACTGCAACCGACCTGGCCATGGTCAACTGTTCGCTTCGCTCCTCGAACGAAGGCAAAGCCGATTTCAACGGCCCGTCGGGAGCGAATATCTTGTCCACTTCCTCCAGGTACTTCTCACGGCAGATCTGGAGTTCAACGGACCGGTGCCTTCTGGTGACATGGAGCCTTTCCATCAGGTCCCGCGGGTCCAACCCCGTGGCAGTGAGGACCTCGTCGCCCGGTCTGTGCCTCCTTCCCGCGATGGCGAGACTCGCGAGGACGCCTACCGGCCAGCCACTTTGATCGCTCATTCGCTGTAACTGTGCGAGGACGGGCAATCTCAGTTCCTTCAGACGCCGGTTAAGTTCCAGGAACAGATCGCGAGTTACCAACGCGTCGGAAAGCGCCCGGTGCGGGGTCTCGTGGTCGGAGGAGATTTTCTGGGCGAGGCGCGCGAGCCCGTAAGAAGGCTCTGAAGGCAGGACTACCCAGGCAAGGTCGAGCGTGTCGAACGCGGGGCCTGTCGGAAAGACGCCGTTGGAGCGCAAAAACCCGGTGTCGAATCCCACGTTGTGCCCAACGACAGGCAAGTCTCCCAGAAACTGCTTCAGGTCCGGCGCCACCTGATTCCACTTTGGCGCCGAGTCGACGTCGCGCTGACTTATGCCGGTAAGCGACGTGATGAACTGGGAGAGCCGCCTCCCGGG
>JAKZUY010000241.1:0-7737 GCA_047516345.1 Dehalococcoidia bacterium
TCGACAAATTGCAAAGACTCTTTCTTTGGGGGAACCCGTTGACCGGCCCGCTTCCAGACTGGTTGAGCAGCCTCATCACGCTGTTCCCGGCCACGGAGACGGGTGACAGGAGCGTTGTGGAGAATGCGGCCACCGGCAGCAACGTGGGCGCACCGGTCGTGGCCGCCGGCGCCGACAGGTTGACCTATAGGCTGGGCGGCCGTGACTCGGCTCTGTTCGACATCGATAGCAGCACAGGGCAGATCACGGTGGGCAACGGGACGGCGTTGGACTATGAGACACGGACCGGCTACATGGTCGACGTTACGGTTACGGCCGAGGGCACAGCGGGGGATTATTTCTCGTCCGACGCCAGTGGAACCATTACGGTAAACATCACGGTGACCGACGTCGACCTGGGGCCCTTGGGCAGCCGATATGACGCGAACCACGACGAGGTGATCGAAAGGGATGAGGTCATCGCGGCAATTAGGGACTACTTCAATAACGTTATCAGCAGGGAAGAGACGATAGAGGTTATCAAGCTCTACTTTGCAGGTTGACTCAACAGGCCGGGGGTGGACTGACGTTGCGCACTTAGACGTTGCGCACTTACCGGAACGCGTACTAACATGCGGGCGTGTCGCGCTCGCGAGACAGGCTGCCCTGAGGCAGTTTGGAGTTGGCGTGTGTGAGTCCGAATCCAAATGATCAGGAGGACATAATGAGTTCAATCAAGTCAAGATGGACGCGGCGCGTGACGCTGGCGTTGCTTGCCATTGGAGGCCTGTTCGGCGCGCTGGCTGTTGCCTGCGGCGGCGACCCCGAGGTCGTCACTGTGGTCGAGACGGTCGTCGTAGACAGACCGGTCACCCAGATAGAAAAGGTGATCGAGACGGTTGTCGTTGAAAAAGTGGTCGAAGGCCAGACCGTCAAGGTGGTCGAGACGGTCATTGTGGACAGGCCGGTTACGCGCACCGAGACGGTGATCGAGACGGTTGTCGTCGAGAGAGTAGTCGAAGGCCAGACTGTCAAGGTGGTCGAGACAGTCGTCGTCGAGAAGCAGGTAACCCGAATTGAGAAGGTGGTCGAGACGGTCGTCGTGGACAGACCGGTGACGGAAACCGTTGTCGTCGTCCAGACCGCGGCGCCCAGCATGGGCGGCGTGCCTGTGCAGCAAGGGACCCTCAGAGTAGCGGCGGCACAGGTGGGCAGCCCCGTCTTCGACAACCAGGACGCGGTCTTCCCCACCAACATGCTTCAGTACTTCTTTGGTATCCAGGAGACGTTGCTAACAGGAGACGGTGGCAGTTGCCTGGTACCCCAACTGGCCACGACCTGGGAATTGGCGAGCGACCTGAGCAAGGTCACGTTCACCGTTCGCGAGGGAGTCAACTTCTATACTGACGACCGCGACTGGGGCGAGATGACATCTGAGGACATTGTGTTCTCATACAACCGGTCAGGCGCTGACAATCCTGCGTCCCGGCACTCAGCGGCCGGCGAGTTGAACTCCATCTTCAACCCGTGGGTAGTAAACGCAGCCAACTCCAAGAAGGTCGACGCACCATTCAAGACGTTCCGGGGCGACTACCTGACGGCGAACACGGTTAGTGAGTGCAACGACTCCGGGGCAGTAGTGTCCAAGGCGCTGTTCGATGAGCTCGGCGCAGAAGGCGCCCTCATAACTCCTCACGGCACCGGACCGTTCATCGTGACGAATTGGAGCGCGAACGAGAAGATTGAGCTTCGGGCGAACAACGATTACTGGGGCAACCTGCCTCTCATCGAGAATCTGGTCCTCATTGAGACCCCTGAAGGTTCCGTTCGCACTGCCCAATTGAGAACGGGAGAGGTGGACATCGCACCTGTTCCCATCTCGGACGTGCCGTCACTTACTGACGACGGTTTCGAGTTCAATGAAGGACTGCGGCAGTTCCTCGGAAACTTCATCTACTTCAGCGGCAACTACTACGCGGAGACAATACCGGAGAACGGTGAACCGGTCGAGAGGACCGTGGCAGCGGATGCTGAACACCCGTGGGTTGGCGATCCTAACGATCCTGCCCGCCACGAGTCGGCCCGATTGGTACGGCACGCCCTCGCAATGGCGATCGACCGGGAACTGATTAACGAAACGATACTTGCAGGCTTTGGCGGCCCGATCTACGGAGGCGGAACACAGGTCCCCGTTCACCAAAACGACCCCGAATTCAAAGACCGGTGGGTCATACCGTTCGATCCCGAAGGTGCGAGGGAGCTGTTGGCTGAAGCTGGCTATCCCGACGGATTCGCGGTGCCGGACTACTTCTGCCCAGTCGACATCGGCGTAAACGGAGAGGTGTGTCAGGCAGTTGCCGGCATGTGGCAAGAACACCTGAACCTCGATGTTCAGATCGACACTTCTGCCTACACAGCACGTCGACCCACGATGGTTGGCCGGACCATCAACACGATCTGGCAAACCACATGGGGCCCGAACCGCTTGAACTACCAGGGAGAGAGTGGCGGCGCATGGGGATGCTGCTCGTTCCCGCAACCGACCGGCGGTTACAACCCGGGCGTCGAGCATCCGAAGTTCTACGAATACTTTGTAGAGACGGCCGCCCAGCTAAAGGGGACGCCGGAGAACCTGGCATCCCGCGAAGCGGCCTTCGACTGGGCGTTTGAGCAGATGTTCGGCGCAGGCATAGTCGAGGTGCCGACTCTCATCGGCGTCAATTCGGAACGCGTCCTTTCGTGGAACCTGCTTCCGTTCAGAGACATCAACAACTTCGAAAGCGTCATCCTCGCACCGTAGACTTCGGAAAACGACGTACCCCCGGCGAACGAAAGCCGGGGGTACGTTGTACCACGGAGCGACAAAGGCCCTCGCCGCGGCATTGCCTGGCCTGGGCCTGATGAACGCGGGCAGCAGACCGGCCCTGGGGCTTTCTTCGAAGCCATAGGCACCAGAAACGCTGCCCGTGTGTCAGATATCTGAATTGTGATTTCGACGGCCACGGGCGAGTAGACAGAGAGCAACCACAGACATGGGAAGGTTCGTGCTCCGGCGATTGCTCTTTGGATTGTTTTCCATTATCGGCGCCACGTTCATTGTCTTCGCGTTATCGCGGCTTGCTGGCGACCCGCGAAATCTGTATCTAACCGTCGGAGTGACCAGCGCGGAGGTGTGGGAACAGTGGGGCCGGGACTTCGGGCTGGACAAACCGCTGCCGGTCCAATATTTCATTTGGTTAGGTAAGGCCGCCCGTCTCGATTTTGGCAAGTCGATATCTACTGGTCACCCGGCGTTCGACACAATCAGGAAAAAGATACCGGCGACGCTTCAGCTTGGGGGGGCCGCCTGGGTATTTGCGATGCTTGTCGGTTTGCCTTTGGGCGTTTTGTCTGCGTCGAAGCGGGGCAGCCCCTGGGACCTCGGCGGGCGTACATTCGCGTTGTTCGGGCAGGCCCTGCCGCCGTTCTGGTTAGGCATCATGCTGATATTGCTATTCGCGGTTGCGCTGCGGCTACTCCCGACCAGCCAGAGGGGAGGGCCGGAGCACTACATACTTCCGGCTATTACACTCGGCTGGTTGCCGGCCGCGGGAGTGCTTCGGCTGGTGCGGTCGGCGATGCTCGAAACCCTGGATTCCGAGTACGTCAAACTTGCCGCCGCGAAAGGGGTAGGCCGGACGAAAGTCATTTGGAAGCACGCATTCAAGAACGCGTTGATTGCGCCGATGACGTTTGCCGCCCTGATCCTTGCCGGCTTTCTTACCGGTACGGTCGTCACGGAGACAGTTTTCGCCTGGCCGGGTTTGGGGCGGTTGGTTGTGACCGCAATCAATAACAATGACTTCCCGGTCATGACCGGGTGCGTCCTGGTTTTCACGGTCCTGTACGTGAGCGTGGTCTTCTTGATAGATATCTCATACGGCTTGGTAGACCCGCGGGTTCTGGTGAGGTAGTTTCGTGGAAGTTGCCAACGATACCCGCGCCTTTGGCGAAGATTTAGAGGGCGCCTTCGCTCCCCGAACACGCCGCGGAGGCATAGCCCACGCCCTTCGCAGATGGCCGATCTTCCCAGCCGTGATTATCGTCGTGCTCGTCGTGTTCGCGATCTTTGCTCCTCAGATCTCCCCGCATGATCCGTTGCTTAACTCGCTTCGGGATAGGAACGACCAGCCGTTCTGGATGGAGGAGAGCAGCGGCAAGTACATCCTGGGGGGAGACCAACTGGGCCGCGACGTCCTTAGCCGGATCATCTATGGCGCCCGCATTTCTCTGATGGTTGCAGCGGTGGCGATCTTCGCAGGCTTGACGATAGGCACGACGCTCGGCTTGGTGGCGGGTTATGTGGGAGGCCTGGTTGACGAGGTCATCATGCGGATCCTGGATGTCAACGCCGCTGTGCCGTTCATTCTCCTGGCGCTGATAGTTGTGATAGTGCTGGGACAGAGCATCACGACACTGATCATCGTTCTGGCTATCAGCAACTGGGGCGGACCCGCCCGCCTCGTACGAGGACAGGCGTTCCAGTTGAAGACACTGGACTACGTGGCACAGTCGCGGGTATCAGGCGCCTCAGGGAAGCGAATCATCCTGAAACACATCCTGCCCGGCGTCCAGAGCACGATCATCGTTGTGGCCACGTTAGAGGTGGGCAGCGTGATTCTGGCGGAGTCCATCCTGAGCTTTCTCGGGGCGGGAGTCCCGCCTCCGACGCCCGCGTGGGGTTCGATGGTGTCCGACGGCAGAGACTATCTCGGCTCCGCCTGGTGGGTGGCTTTCTTCCCGGGTGTGGCGATAGTCCTGACGGTGCTTGCGTTTAACTTCATGGGCGATTGGCTCAGGGACAAATGGGACCCGCGTCTTCGCCAGTTATGAAAAATTACAGAATCCATTCACATTCTCACTTGAATTCTCGAAATGAAGAGAGGAAAGGCGCCTGATATGAAGGTGATTCACTACGTCAACCAGTTCTTCGGTGGAGTTGGAGGTGAGGATCACGCCAACGATCCGCCTCACGTGGTCGAAGGAGCGGTCGGCCCGGGAAGGGCGCTGAATGCCGCGCTCGGAGACTCGGGATCGGTCATCGCGACGATAGTCTGCGGGGACAACTACTTCGTGGAAAACGAAGCGGAAGCCGAGTCCTTTGTTACCGACGTGATCGGGAAGTATCAGCCGGATGTAATCGTCGCCGGTCCTGCGTTCGATTCCGGCCGTTACGGTCTGGCGTGCGGGTTGGTGTGCAAGATCGCCGGGCAGTCCGGGGTACCCGGGCTGTCCGCAATGGAGCCGAACAATCCCGGAGTGAGCGTATACAGGCGCGACTTCATTTGTGTCCCCACAAGCGCAAACGTGACCGACATGACCCGGATCCTCGCTACGATGGCGCCGCTGGCCGTCAAAATGGCTTCCGGGGAGCAACTCGGTTCGGCAGAGGAAGAAGGCTACATTCCGCGTGGATACCGCATAGACGTTGAGCGGGAGAACCCCGGAGCCCGGCGGGCGGCCGACATGGTCCTGGCCAGAATTCGCGGCGAATCGTTCGCCAGCGAGGTCGTCATACGGGACTACGATCACGTTTCGCCTCCGGCGTCGTTGGATTCTCTGAAGAACGTCAAGGTCGGGATCGTCACGAGCGGCGGTCTCGTTCCGAAAGGCAATCCCGACAAGCAAACAGCGGCGCGGGCAGACTCGATCTTCCACTACGACATAGGCGGCATGTCTGAGCTGAAGGCGGGCGAGTGGGAGACTATTCACGGGGGATACGGCCATTACTGGGTCAACGAGCGAGACCCCAACTACGTGGTGCCTCTACGCAGCCTGCGATTGCTTGAGACAGAAGGTCAGATCGGTTCGGTGTACGGGAAGTACATCTCGACGGTAGGCAACCAGACCTCGATCACCAACGCCAAGCGTTTCGGAGAGGAGATCACCAGGGAGTTTCAGGAGGAGGGCGTCGGCGCGGTGATTTTGGTGCCTACCTGAGGCAGCTGCAATCGTTGCGGGGCAACGATAACCAAGGAACTCGAGCGAGTCGGCATTCCCGTGGCCGTGATTAGCGCGATACCGATCGTGCCATACACAGTGGGGGCGAATCGGATAACCCGGGGAGTTCGGATCGAGCACGTTTGCGGCGACCCCACGTTGTCTGAAGACGGAGATCGCGATCTGAACATGCGGATTGTCAAAACGGCACTTCGATCGTTAACAACAGAGGTCGGCGGCCCGACGATTTTCGAGCCGGAGGCGACGGAAGTCGCAGAGTTGAGTCATGTCTCTTAAACTCGGAACGTTCCCGGTCCACCGGCTTGAACTCGGATCGAAAACAAGTTGGAAAGACGGGACTCTCACAATCGACAAGGCGGGTCTCACCGAGTCGGCGGCGTCAGTGCCCAACATAGAGAGCGTATCGATCGACGTCGCATGTCCCGGGGAATCGACGCGGATCATCGAGGTCAATGATCTGCTGGAGCCGCGGATAAAAGTGGACGGCCCGGGAACAGCCTATCCCGGCATTTGCAACAGGTCTCTGGACACCGTGGGTAGTGGCGTTACCTACCGATTGGGAGGGCTCGGAGTCGTGGAATCGGTTTTGGGGCAAAGGACGGCCAGGGTGCGGACCAGCACTGCCGAGGAGGCGCTGAAACTCAGGCAGAACGAACGGCCTCAAAACTTTATTGACATGTCCGGCCCGGGAGCAATTACGCCGGCCTCCGGCCTGTGCAACGTGTGTGTCAGCATCACGGCGGACGACGGCCTGGGACCGGAAGATCAGTATTTGGCGACGCACACTGCGACCCTGAGAGTCGTGGATGGCATCGCGGAAGCGGTCCGCGATCTCACTCCCCCCGAAGTTGAGGAGTTCGATACGGCTGATCGCGACCCATCGCTGCCCGGCGTGGTGTTTATTTGCAACCTGATGTCCATGGAGTTCTGGGCGGGACCGGATTCCAGGATGGGCACGGCCGTTTATGGGGTGACCCGGCTTTCTGCGCCATGGTTGATACAGCCTGAAGAGATGTTTGACGGCGCGGTATCGCAGCGCGTCTCGTGGCATTTCACGAACAACCCTGTGGTTAGAGAACTGATCTCGCGCCACGGTCGTGACCTCAATTTCCTGGGGTGCATCATTCAGCGCACCAACTGGGGCGGCCAACGTGAGATGCAGTTGTCTGCGTCGAGGTCGGCTCAGATGGCGAAAATGCTGGGCGCGGATGGCGCGATCATCACCACCAACATCCGCGGCCGGCGGTTTGTCGACACGGTTCTGGGTATTCAGGCCTGCGAGAAAATCGGCATTCGAACGACCCTCATCACTGAAGAAGAGGATGATGAATACGGGACGGCGCCGCCGCTCCTGGTCTTTACGTCTGAGATGGAAGCCATAGTGAGCACGGGGGCGGGGGCAGTCGGCCCGTTCCCGGCCGTGGAGCGAGTCCTGGGCACAAGTGACGGAGACGCAGGAGCGTGGGCGGACGACCTGCCGGCGATCGCTGGTCGTTACGGCGCGTTCCATCTTCAGGATTTCTACGGGTTCGGCAACCAGAGCCGCGTCGACTATTGACCGGGCGCTGACGACGCGATCAACGGTTGCAAAGTGCGGCTCAAGGTACGAGCGGGCGGGATCTGGTCGTCATGGTTGGGGTGCGCCGTAACCGGCTGCGTACCGAGGCTTTATCGAGAGGGGTGGGCGTCTGTGACGGAGTCATACGTTCGGCGAACTTGCCGACCGGGACGGATTGATCGGCGGGCTTTCACCGCTAT
>JAKZUY010000242.1:0-13637 GCA_047516345.1 Dehalococcoidia bacterium
CGTGACCCGACTCCGCTTTGGTCGATGGCGTGAACATGGGCTCGTCGAACCGTTCCGCCTCAAGTATTCCCGGCTTTAACGGAGCGTCGTTGAGGGTTCCGGCGGCTTTGTACTCCGTCCAGCCTCCGCCTGTGATGTATCCCCTTACAACGCACTCCATGTCGATTCGTTCGGCCCTTCTGACGACCATGGACCTGTTCCGCAGGGCAGGGGAGAGGTCTTGCACCGCTGAGATTTCAGACAGATTTCCCAGCGCCTTTGTGTCGTACGCCATGCCCACCATGTGGTTCGGAACCGAACTACGGGTAAGGTCGAACCAAAAGGCTGACATCTGGCTGAGGACCGCGCCCTTACCGGGCACGGGAGTCGGCAGGACCACGTCGAACGCCGAGATCCTGTCGGTGGCAACCATGAGCATGAGCCCGTCACCGATGTCGTAAGTATCCCTGACCTTGCCCCTATGTATGAGCCCGGGCAGCTGGGTTTCAAATACCGTCGTGGTCATTGGGGAACCCGCTCGGCATTCGACTTTGCTGATTGTTCCGTCAGGCCGATTCGTTCGAAGATTGCGTCGGTGAACCGGAGAAAGTAACCGTAGTCGAACAGCTCTGCCAGTTCGTTCGCAGAAATCCTTGCCGTGACTCTCGGGTCTGCGCCGGCAAGTTCGCGGAAGTCTGAATCGGTATCGAATGCGGCCAGTGCATGGTCCTGCACCAGTTCGTAGGCCTCGTTTCGGTCCATCCCTGCTTCAACGAGGGCGAGCAGGACCCTGGGGGAGAACACCAGGCCGCGTGTGAGTTCGATGTTGCGCTTCATGCGGTCAGGATAGACGGCCATGCCGGAGACTACGTTTGCGAGCAGGTGCAACATGTAGTCGAGCGCCAGCGCCGAGTCGGGCAGGATCATTCTTTCGGCCGACGAATGGGAGATGTCGCGTTCGTGCCAGAGGGCCACGTTTTCGAGTCCCGTGACGGCGTGGCCCCTGACCAGCCTGGCCAGGCCGCATATGCGTTCGGAGAGCTCGGGGTTCCTCTTGTGCGGCATCGATGAAGAACCCTTGGAGACAAATCCCGGCTCGCCGAACGGCTCCTCGACCTCTCTGATCTCGGTCCGCTGGAGCGCCCTGATCTCTGTGGCGATCTTTTCCAGGGTCGCCGCCAGAAGGGCGAGGGACTGAACAAATTCAGCGTGCCTGTCGCGCTGTATCACCTGATTCGAGACCGGCGCCGGGGTCAGGTCGAGTTGGGCGCAAACGTATGCCTCAATCTCGGGCGGGACGCTGGCGTAGGTGCCAACCGGGCCCGACAGCTTGCCGACCGCCACGCGGCTTCGTGTTTCGTCTAAACGATCCAGGTGTCGGGCAAGTTCGGTCCACCAAAGAGCTAGTTTGAGCCCGAAACTCAGCGGCTCGGCGTGAATGCCGTGCGACCGCCCAATGCACGGGGTGTCCTTGAACTCGATTGCGCGTGCCGCGGTCACGTCCATCAGGCGCTTTACGCCGGTCCGGATTAGTCCAAGCGCTTCGACCAATTGCAGGCTGAGCGCCGTGTCTTTCACGTCATTTGAGGTGAGGCCGTGATGCAGCCATCTGCGTTCTTCGCCCAGCGACTCGCCAACGGCACGAGTGAACGAGACGACGTCGTGCTTGGTGTCGTCAAACCATCGGTCGTACGCGGCGCGACTGAACTCGGCCCTGCGAATCAACGCCATATCCTGGAGCGGGATAACCCCTAATTCAGTCCACGCCTCGGACGCCGCCACTTCGATGCGAAGCCACAGTTCAAACATGTGGTCCTCCGACCACACGGCCTTCATTTTCGGGAGGGAGTAACGCTCGATCATCTCGGCCGTTTCCCGGTGTCGACCTCTTTTTGAAATCGTTCCCGCGGGGAGCCCACTACGGGGGCACGAGGACGCCGGCGATCGAGTCGAAGAAGTTCTTGAGTATGTTCTTGCACGAAATCCACTACCGGGTGGAGTAGTTCGAATGGCATTGCGGCGATGTTGTTTTGGCGACAGTGCGTGAGCAGTCGCCCGCGGGCGAACACGAAGTCGGCTTCCGCGGCGGCACAGGCGTCACCCCTCGGACCGTCTCCGACGAATACCGTTTGCATTCCGGCTGCCCGTGCATCATCGATCGCCTGGCACTTGCATACGCCCCATGCGGGGTCGCAATCGGCCCTGCTCATCGGATAATCGTACCGAAACGGCCCGTCCGGCGCGGGTCTTTCACGAATCGCCACCGCCACGACGGGAATGTTTCGGAGGTTGCTTGCGTCAAGTAGCGCCTGAATGTAGAAGTCCAGGCCGGCCGAGACCACCGTGAGATCGTGCCCCGTTGCGCTGGCGGCGTCTGCGAGTTCCCTGAATCCGGGCCTGAGCGAGGCGTTCTTTTTTACGTATTCGGACATCTCGGCCATGGTTGCGTCGACGGCGTTGAATGCCTGCTCTTGATACTCCCGAAACGTGATTTCTCTGTGTCTGTAGGCTCTTGCGGACTCCTTGGCCCCGGCGCCGCCGAATCGGTCAAGCAGCAGGTGGGCCACGTTGGCGGTGGCAGCCGTGTCATCGAAATCGCAATTTATCGAGAGGGCCACGGGCCAGTTCTCAGGCGGTTTGGGTAACCGCGCGTTCGGCGATGTCTGTTCTGAAGTGGGCGCCATTAAATGTGATCTGCGAAGCCACCTCGTAGGCCTGATCCCTGGCCTCGCCCATGCTGGCGCCGGAACCGACGGTTGAAAGCACGCGGCCTCCAGCGGTAACGATGTCGCCCGAGGGCCCGTAATCAGTCCCGGCGTGGAAGACGATGCCCGACGATCCCGGCTGGGAGATGCCACTGATCGGGACCCCGGTTTCGTATGGTCCGGGGTACCCCCCGGACGCCATGACCACACAGACATGAGCCGGGCCGCCCCACGTCACCGGCACATCGGAAAGCCTCCCGTCTGCGGTGGCGCGGCAGATGGTAGCCAGGTCGGTCGTAAGCCGCGGCAGGATGACCTGCGATTCGGGGTCTCCGAATCGGCAATTGAATTCAATGACTTTAGGACCTGCGGAAGTGACCATGAGTCCGGCGTAGAGCACGCCGCGAAATGGGCAACCTTCGGCCGCCATGGCGCGGGCTGTAGGTTCAAGGATTTCACGCCGTATCTGCGCGGCAAGGTCCGGTTTCCAGAATTCCGGCGGTGAATATGCGCCCATACCGCCCGTGTTCGGACCGGTATCGCCATCGCCCACGCACTTGTAGTCGCAGGCCGCGATTTCCGCCGATACCGTTTCGCCGTCGATGAACGCGAAGACGCTTACCTCAGTCCCGAAGAGGCGTTCTTCGATCAGGATGGTCGAACCTGCATCTCCGGGTTTATTTTCTCCCAGCATGTCGAATACGGCTTGCTCGGCTTCTTCAAAGGTTTCAGGGACAACTACGCCTTTGCCGGCGGCGAGGCCGTCCGCCTTGACCACGAAACTGGCTTCAGGGAGTGTGCTCACATACTCCATGGCTTCGTTTGGCGAGCCGAACGATTCCGAACGGGCGGTGGGGACGCCATGGCGTTGCATAAGGCCCTTTGCCCAGCCTTTGGAAGACTCGATCCGGGCGGCGGCGGCGCTTGGACCGAACGCGCTGATTCCTGCCTGCTCCAGTTCGTCTGCGAGGCCGGCGGCGAGGGGCGCTTCCGGCCCGATCACAACCAGATCGGCCTCGATTACGCGGGCCAGGTCGACGACTCCGGGGATGTCTTCAGCAGGCACGTCGAATTTTTCGGCGAGTTCGCCGGCACCGGGGTTGCCGGGCGTCACGAATAGCTGATTTGACGTGTTGGTTTGACTCAGTTTCCATACGAGGGCGTGTTCGCGCGCGCCCGAACCGACAACGAGGATCTTCACAAGTTGCCGTCCATGTCCCGGACTACTCCCATTCGATGGTTCCGGGCGGTTTGCTCGTGATGTCGTAGACGACCCGGTTCACCGAAGGGACCTCGTTAACGATGCGGGAGGAGATTCGGCCAAGCGTGTCGTATGGCAGCCGCGCCCAATCGGCGGTCATCGCATCGTTGCTGGCGACGGCCCTGACAGCCACGACGTGCTGGTACGTGCGGCGGTCGCCCATGACTCCAACGGTTCGGGTGTCGGTCAACACAGCGAATGCCTGCCAAAGCTCCTCGTAGAGATGGTCGCCCTTCACTTCGTCGATGACGATCCAATCGCAAGCCCTCAGCACTTCGAGCTTTTCGTGAGTGATTTCACCGATGATACGGATGGCAAGACCTGGTCCCGGGAACGGTTGCCTGTTGAGCACCTCTGACGACAGGCCCAGTTCAGCCCCGGCCAATCGCACCTCGTCTTTGAACATGTAACGAAGCGGTTCAACCAATTGCAGTTTCATGTGCTCCGGCAGACCGCCAACGTTGTGGTGGGTCTTTATCTTGTGCGAAGCGGTGGATTCAGCGGTCTTGCTCTCTATTACGTCGGGATACAACGTCCCCTGGGCCAGAAAGTCGACCTCTCCAAGCTCATTGGCTTTCTCTTCGAACACGCGGATGAACTCCTCGCCGATCCGCTTTCGCTTCACTTCGGGGTCCGTTACTCCCATTAGCGCCGACAGGAACCTCTCTGATTCGTTGGCGTAGACGAGCTTCAAGCCGAGATTGCGTGAGAACAGGTCCTGGACCCTTTGGGGTTCTCCCCGGCGCATCAACCCGTTGTTGACGAAGATGCACGTGAGCCGGTCGCCTATGGCTCTGTTAATGAGGGCAGCAGCCACTGCTGAGTCGACACCTCCGGAGAGCGCGCATATGACCCGGCCATCGCCCACTTGCGCCCGAATGCCGTCGATAGCGTCGCTGACAAAGTTGGTCGGTGTCCAGGTGCCTTCGCACCCGCAGACCTTGTAGGCGAAGTTTCGAATGATCTCCGCGCCCTGCGGGGTGTGTGCGACTTCCGGATGGAACTGGATGCCGTACATACCAAGGTCGTTTCCCATCACGGCGATGGGTGAGTTCTCAGACGACGCCCAGACGCGGAAGCCCGGCGGGAGTTCATCGATCCGGTCCCCATGGCTCATCCAGACGGGAACGGACGCATCGAGCCCGTCCAGCAGCCCATCCTGGGAGTCGGCGCGGCGCAGTACGGAGAATCCGTATTCGCGGGCGGCGCCCGGCGCGACTTTTCCCCCGAGTTGGTGCGCCAACAGCTGCATGCCGTAGCAAATGCCAAGCACGGGAACGCCGGCATCGTAGACCCACCCGGGGGCCATCGGCGCGTCCCGTTCATAGACGCTTTCCGGACCACCTGAAAGCACGATGCCGCGAACGTCCTGTTCGTCCAGGATCTCCGGCCCTGACGTGGGAGGGACGATCTCGCAATACACGTTGGATTCCCGGATGCGGCGGGCGATCAGCCGACTGTACTGGGAACCAAAGTCAATTACGACGATGCACTGTGTGCGCGCAGCCTCGGGTACGGCTGGAATCCGCCGGTCGTCGGTGCGGTCGCCCTGGGCGATTTCCAGGTATGTCCCGACCTCGATGTCATCTGAGGTAGAAACGCGGCGAGTGGAGGCCTTGTCGGGGAGGTTTGGCATGGGCTGGCGAAACGTTCTCTGCGTAGCTGTTGTGCTAGACTCCGTCAAACTGAAGTTGAACTGAAGAACGCGCCCCGTCTTTCGGGGCGTGTTGGCGTCGGGCAGCGGCTTGAGCGGTCGCAGCCGGACAGGCCAATGCTACGACATGTCTCCTGTCGAAATAGCGGTTGCGGTCCTGCGACGCGGAGGGATAGTAGCTTTTCCCACTGATACGTACTACGGACTCGGCGCCAACATCTTTGATGAGGATGCTGTCGAGCGGGTTATCAGGGCCAAGGGCAGGGCGCCGACGTCTCCGCTTCCGGTGCTTCTTGCGGATGCCGGCGATGTCGGTAAAGTCTGCCTCGATCCCCCCTCGGAAATGGAGAATTTGGCCGAGGCGTTCTGGCCGGGGGCGCTTACGATAGTTGTGCCGGCGGTCGATGGCACTGCTTACGGGGTTACCCTCGGGAAAGGGACTGTGGGCGTGCGAGTTCCTGACCATGAGATACCGCGAAGTATTGCGAGTAAACTCGGTTACGCATTGACTGGCACAAGCGCAAATTATTCGGGCAACGGCCCACATAAGACCGCCGCCGCCGTGAAGGACGACATCGGCGACGATGTCGACTACATCGTTCCCGGCGAATGCGGGAAGCACACGGCTGCGTCGACTGTAGTCAACCTGTGCGGCAAGTCACCCGTCGTACTGCGAGAGGGTGCAATCTCGTTGGCAGAACTGGCGCCGTTCCTGCCTGGCGTCAAGGCGATCAGCAGCGTTCGATGAGAGCAGTACGCCTTTTTGGCCTGCGTGACGGGACGGCAGGTTAACGACTATGGGTGACGGAGTATTCGTAGGCCTGCCAGATACGGCCGAGGGCGACTTGAACGCCGCGCTGCGCGATTTCATCGAGTCGAGGACGCTGCCCCTTTATGACATCATGTCGTACCAACTTGGCTGGGGCAGGGAAGAGGGTGAAGCGGCGTCGTTGGGCCCTCCGCCGCGTCTTCATGGCGGGATGACACTTGCGGCCGCCTATGCTTCCGGTGGGGATTACCAGCCTGCGATCAATCACGCCATTTCTGTCGAGATGATGAACAGTTTCTGGTTGATCCACACCGACATAGAAGACGGCAATACCGAACGGGCAGGGCGGCCGTCGGTTTGGTGGAACTGGGGTCCGGCCCAGGCGATCAACGCCGGAGATGGTATGCACGCAATGGCGAGGTTGGCCCTGTTCAGGCTGGGTGAGGAGGATGTAGACGCTAAACAGGTGGCGTTGGCGATCAGGGCGCTAGACGAGGCGGCCGTGAAGATATGCGAGGGTGAATACGCCGACATCGCCAATCAGGAGCGAATGTCCATGACTGTGGCCTCCTATTTGGAGATGGTCGACGATCGGGTAGGAGCGCTGTTTGGGTGCGCCGCCAGACTCGGTGCGTTGGCTGTTTCTGACGATTCGAACCTCGCAGACGAACTGGATCAGTTTGGACAGAAGATCGGGTCGGCTCGGCAACTTGCGGAAGATTATCTGACGTTATGGCCATCGGGGGAAAGGGACACGATTCAGCAGGGGCGGATGATTACGAAGAAGAAGAGCATGCCGGTTATTAATGCCTTCGCGACGGCAGAACCCAGGACCAAACGCCTCCTTGGAGAGATGTACATGCGTCGAGTCCTCGAGCCTTCTGTGCTGGATGACGTAGCACGACTGTGTGACAGCGCGGGAGGCCGCGAGGCTACCAAGTCGGAGATAGACCGGCTGCTGCGCGAATCGGAAGTGGGTCTTGAACGGTCGGGGCTCGATCCCCAGGCGTGCGATTTGCTGAGGGAGACCGGCAGGGCCCTCGTGACGTCATGTCCCTGATTCACTTCGAATGAGCGCCGCGTGGAAAACCTTGTCGGACCTAAATCCGGCCGACAAGCGGTGCCTTGTCAGGGTGGACTTCAACGTCCCGTTTTTGCCGGGCACGCAGACCATCTCTGACGATTCACGCATCAAGGCTGCCCTGCCGACCATTAGGGACCTGATCGGCCGCGGGGCGTCGCTCGTAGTGTGTTCTCATTTGGGCCGGCCCAGGGGCAGGCCCGCGCCTGATTTTCGAATGGCGCCGGTCAGAAAACGGTTTGGCGAGCTTCTCGGGGCAGATATCGTCGACTGCGGCGGCCCGGCCGGTCCCGACGTGGTATCCGCCGTCGCCGCCCTCGGACCGGCTCAGGTAGGCATGTTGGAGAACCTGCGTTTCGACCCGGGTGAGGAGACGAACGACGACGGGTTTTCCAGGCGCCTTGCGTCGCTGGCCGATGTTTACGTCAACGACGCGTTTGGCGCGGCCCACAGGGAGCATGCCTCTGTTGCGGGCGTAACGACCTATCTTCCTTCGTATGCCGGACTCCTCATGGAGAAGGAGCTGGAGATGCTCGGCCACGTGCTGGGGTCGCATGAAAGCCCATCCGTAGCGGTAATCGGTGGCGCCAAGGTGGCAGACAAGATAGGGGTGATTTCTAACCTTTTGGCAGGGATCGACAGAGTTCTCATAGGAGGGGGGATGGTTGCCGCATTTCTACGGGCCAAGGGCATGCAAGGCGGCGCCGCCGAACTGGACGAGGCCGAACTGGAAACGGCCAACGGGCTGCTGTGGAGTCACGGCGACAAAATCGGTATACCGGCGGATGTCGTGGTAGCGAACGAATTCACTGCCAATGCGATTGCTTCGATAGTGGCGGCCGACAACGTGCCGGACGAGTCACTCATCCTCGACATAGGTCCTGACACGGCGGCTGCTTACGCAAAGGAGATCGGCCGGGCCAAGACCATCCTGTGGAATGGCCCGATGGGTGTTGCTGAGTGGGAGCAATTCAGCCAGGGAACGCGGACGGTTGCTCATGCGGTATCGTCTAATTCCAAGGCTGTATCGGTCATTGGCGGCGGTTCGACGGCAGAAGTAGTTTCGAGACTAGGGCTGGAACGGAGTATCACCCACGTTTCAACCGGAGGCGGGGCCTCGCTCGAGTTTCTTGAGGGCCGAATACTGCCCGGTGTGGCAGCTTTGGGCGGTTGATGTACTTTGAAGCGGTCACCAGTGGGCCGGTAATCGAACGAGAGGCAGAACGATGCGCACCCCTGTAATAGCGGGCAACTGGAAGATGAACACCACGCCGCAAACCGCGACGGAGTTGGCTCGCGGCGTCGTCGACGGCACGGCAGGTATCGCGGGCGTAGCGACAATCATCTGCCCGCCGTTCGTGAGCCTGCAGGCGGTCAAATCCGTCGCCGCCGGGTCTGACGTCGCCGTAGGTGCGCAAAACGTGAGCGCTGAGCGATCCGGAGCATATACCGGTGAAGTATCCGTCGAAATGCTGGCAGGACTGGTGTCGTACGTCATTGTCGGCCACTCTGAGCGACGCTCGCTGTATGGCGAGACGGACGACGACGTAGCTGGCAAGGCGATCGCTTCGGCGACAGGCGGGTTGAAACCGATCGTGTGTGTCGGCGAGCCGCTAGAGGTGCGCCGGGCAGGTGATGCCGAGCGGTACTGCCGGGGACAGGTTCGCGGGAGCCTGGCGGGATATTCCGCGTGGGAATCCCTCGTTGTGGCCTACGAACCGGTGTGGGCGATCGGCACCGGTCAGGCTGCGTCGCCTCGCGACGCGCAGGTAATCGCACGGGCCATCAGGGACGAATTGTCGAATATCGCAGGTCAGGAGTTCGCCGAGCGAATTCCGGTGCTTTACGGCGGTAGCGTGAACCCTGAAAACGCCGGCCCGTTTATCGACCGGCCGGATGTCGATGGAGCGTTAGTGGGCGGCGCAAGTTTGCAGGCCGACGACTTTTCGGCCATCGTCCGTGTGACGGCGGGCCTGACCCTTCGATGAAAAGGCTTGTCGCGGTTGTTGGACCTACGGCCGCGGGCAAGTCGGCCGTTGCTATCGAGATCGCGCATCGCTTTGGAGGCGAGGTTGTTAACGCCGATTCGAGGCTCCTTTACCGCGACCTCGACATTGGCACAGCGAAGCCGACCGCCGAGGAACGCCGCGGAGTGCCCCATCATCTGGTGGACATCTTGAACCCAGATGAGTCTTATAGCGTTGCAGCGTTCCTCGACGATTCCAGACGGTTGATCGATGAAATCACCGCACGCGGGCGGTTGCCAATCCTCGTTGGCGGGACTGGGCAGTATGTTTGGGGCCTCCTTGAGGGATGGGACGTGCCCCGAATCAGGCCCGATGCCGAACTGCGCGAGAGGCTCGAAAAAATGCTGCTTGCCGGGGGCGTGGAATGCCTCGTCGCGTACCTGAATGAGTTGGACCCGGAAGCAGGAGCGGCGATAGATCTGCGGAACCCCCGTCGAGTCATGCGGGCAATAGAACGTGCTCTCGCGGGTGAATCGGGGACGGGTGGGCGGCGTTCGCCGGCCGAACCGCCGTACGACGCGCTGGTAATAGGGCTGACGGCCGATAGGGGAACTCTTTATGAGCGTATCGACGACCGAATTGACGGCATGATTGCCAGCGGGTGGGTAGATGAAGTGGCGGAGTTATTGAGAGCCGGGGTGGCCTGCGATGCCCCCGGAATGTCTGCGATCGGCTATCGGGATATGGCTTGTCAAGTGCGTGGGAAAATCAGTATGGACGAATTGAAAGCCGCCGTGATGAAGGCCACTCGTGCGTTGGTCCGAAGGCAATACAACTGGTTTAAGTTGGCCGATTCACGGATCGTGTGGATCGAAGCAGGGCAGGGCGCGGTAATCAACGCCAACGAGTTGACCGAAAGTTGGCTGCAAACGGAAAAACGGCCCCGGATCGGGGTCAAAGGGCAACTGGCGCCTCTGCCGTGACATCGAATCTGAACACAGCCGCCGCAACACACAGCAATCGACAGGAAAAGGGATGATCGAATTCGTCAAACTACACGGTGCCGGGAACGACTACATCGCGATAGACGGCCGGGGCGTCGACAGGGATTGGGGAACGCTCAGCCTGGAGATGAGCCGGCTCAACTTTGGCGTCGGCGGTGACGGCATCGTCCTCGTCCAGTCGTCGGATTGCGCTCAAATCCGGATGCGGATATTCAATCCCGATGGCTCCGAAGCGGAGATGAGCGGGAATGGGATTCGCCTGTTCGCAAAGTATGTCATCGACCGGAAGATCGCTTTGCCGGGTCCGGACGGGCTTGTAGTCGAAACCGGCGGCGGCGTCAGGACGGTGTGGCCCGAAATACAGGCCGGCAAGATGGTTTCTGCGAGGGTCGCGATGGGGCCCCCGATCTTTGAACCAGCCGAAATTCCGGTGTCGGGGAATGTGGCGACCGGCATGAATCAAGTTATCGATCATCGAATTGAGGTTGCGGGCCGTTCGATTCTGGTCACTTGCCTGTCAGTCGGGAATCCTCACGCGGTGTCGTTCGTAGACGTGCCGGTGGACGAATTCCCTTTGGTCGAAGTCGGGCCGTCGGTTGAGAATCATCCTGACTTTCCGAATCGCATCAATTTCGAGATCGTCAACGTTCTGGATCGCGGCAACATTAGGGCACGCATATTTGAACGAGGGGCAGGGGAGACCCTGTCATCCGGAACCGGGAGCACCGGGGCCGCTGTGGCCGCCCGTCTCCACGGCCTTGTCGACGACGAGGTGGTGGTGCACGTTCCTGGCGGCGAGTTGAAGATCACCTGGCCGGGCGAGGGCGAGATTTACCTGGAAGGGCCGGCGGTCGAGGTTTTTACAGGCGCATGGCCAGATTGACGCTCAACGGCGTTAACATCTGAAGCAACTGCTGCGGCACCGACTCGGCTTGAGGCCGACGGTCCGACAAATACGTGAAACACAGGGAGAGACCATCTCGCAATGACATTTGCAAAGCGCGTTCAAAAACTGCCGCCGTATCTGTTCGTGGGCATATCCCGAACGATCGCCGAGAAGAGAGCCCAGGGGATAGATGTTGTCGATTTTGGGATCGGCGACCCTGACATCCCCACGCCGGGGCAGGTGTTAGACGCGCTCGGGCCGGCTTCCGACAGACCGGCGAACCATCGATATCCTGAGTCCGAGGGGCTTCCGGAGTTCAGGCAAGCCGTGACGGATTGGTACGGCCGCCGCTTTGGCGTTGAGCTCGATCCGGCGACCGAAGCTATAAACCTGATCGGCGCAAAGGAGGGCATCGGCCACGCGGCGTTGTGCTTCATCGACCCGGGCGACATCGCTCTTGTACCGGATCCTGCTTACCCGGTGTACTCGATCGGAACGATGTTCGCTGGCGGCGAGTCGCACTATGTCCCGCTGTTGGAAAAGAACGCCTGGCTCGTCGATTTTCAGGAAATATCCACGGAGGCCGCGAAGCGGGCCAAGGTGCTTTGGCTCAACTATCCGAACAATCCCACGGGCGCGGTAGCGTCGATCCGATTCTTCGAGGAGGCGGTCGAATTTGCGCGTCAGTTCGACCTCTACCTGCTGCACGACGCCTGCTACACGGAGGTCACTTACGACGGTTACGTCGCCCCGAGCATCCTCCAGGTTGAGGGCGCACGCGACATGAGTATGGAGTTCCACTCCCTCTCCAAGACGGCGAATATGACTGGCTGGCGCGTGGGGATGGCGGTTGGCAATTCGGAGATGGTGAATGCGTTGATGCGGGTCAAGTCGAACCTCGATTCAGGACTTTCGCAGGCGATACAGGAAATGGGGATCGCCGCGCTTAACCTGCCCGGGGAGTGGCTTGCAGCGAACAACGCGGTCTATCGACAGCGGCGGGACAAGCTCGTTGGCGGACTGCAGAGCATTGGCCTCAATCCGAATACGCCAATGGCGGGCCTATACATCTGGTCGCCGGCGCCGGCCGGTTACACATCGGCGGAATTCGCTCAGTTGCTTCTCAACGATCTGGACATGGTCGTCACGCCGGGTACGGGGTACGGTCCGTCCGGTGAAGGCTACATACGGCTGTCCTTGACGACACCGGATGAAAAGGTCGACGAGGGGCTGAGGCGACTTTCAGCCTGGTCGATTCCAGCAGCGCCGGTCAGTTAGCGGCGCTCTCATCAAGCCGATACATCGGCGCACCTGCTAAGCCGGTATTACCGGCAGCACGATACGAGACGGCCGCCGTCGATCGACAAAGACTGCATTCTCGGCGGTCTGGGTCCGAGTGTGGCGGCCCATCGGCTCCCCGGTATTGGGATTCACGTCAAATCTGGGGAAATTACTGCTGGAGATGTCTACCCGGATGCGATGCCCGGCCTTGAACAGATTGCTGGTTGTGGGCAGCGGGATGGTCACCGGGTACACCTCGCCGGGCGTCATCATGGTTGGTTCGGTCCACGAATCCCTGTAGCGGCAGCGCAGGATGGAGTCCACCAGGTTCATGTGATATCCCTCAGGGTAGTCGTCACCCGGTGGATAGATGTCCAGCAGTTTGGCCGTGAAGTCGGTATCGGGAGTTGATGACGAGACCCACAGTTCCACCTTGATCGGCCCGGTTACCTCGATGTCTTCCTCGAGGGGAGGCGTCTCGAACACCAATACGTCAGGCCTGTCTGCAAGCAACGGCCAGGGTGTGCGGCAGGCGATCAGCCCGGGCCGCTCCCGTTGGTGCATTGGCCCTGTCGGCACAAGGGAAATGACGTGGGGAAGGACGGCTGCGGCGCGCTCGCCAAAGGGCGGGATCTCATCGATTGCCGGGCCGCCGTCCTCAGGCCGCGGCAGCGAGCTGAAGGACGCCATATTCCCACCGAGCGTCGGAACCGGCTGTTCAGGGTCGAAAGTATAGGTGAGCGGCGGCTCGTTTGAGTCCGGCGCATCCTCGCTCAGCGCGCCATCGCGGCGCATGTAAAGCTGCCACTGCCTTGTCTTCGCAATCGGCCAATTCTGCTCGGTTCTCCACACCCCGCCATGGTTCAGACGGCCATCCGCATTCCTGGTTCCGTCGCCGCCTCCCATCACGAAGATCAGTACCGGCGGTTCATTCTCGACATCATTCTCTTCTCCCTTCAGCCACCGGTCGTACCAGAGTCCTCTTACGCGATTGAACTCTGCCATACCCCACGGGGCGCCTGCGCCGAAATCTGCGTCCCCCTCATGAGT
>JAKZUY010000243.1:0-2531 GCA_047516345.1 Dehalococcoidia bacterium
CTGCCGTACGCACCGTACGCTCGAACAGCTGCCTCATGGCCTGCCGATGCCCCTCCACAGGGTGTTGTGGTCCGGATGCTGCCACCCGGTCAGCCACAGGTACGGTATCTGGTCCCGGCAGGCAGCCTCCAACTTCCGGCACGAGCGCACCCCGGTCATGAATCCGTACAGCCACACGCTCAACAGGGCGCGGGGATGGTAGGCCGGCGCTCCCATCGGGTCCCCTTTTATCTCCACGCCCAACTCCGCCCAGCCGTCCCTGTCCAAAGCGTCGACAAACTCGGCCACGAACCGGGCCGGATGGTCTAACTGCAACAGTTCGTCAAGCGTTGGGGGCAACATCCACATCTGCTCTCGGCCCATCTCTCGAAGCGGCATCTCCCGACTCCTATCGTCAAGGTCAACTCGCAACGTACACCCACCTCCCGTCCATCTACCAGTAACCCGGAACCCGACTTCTGAGACAGCCTCTACTGCGAATTTTTCGGTATGCAGTCTCAATATGAAACTGTCCAGAGCGTATGGCGATCTCCGAAGAGCCGACCTTATCGCGTTCTCTCTGTCAAATGCGGAGTGTTCCAGGCCTTGGAGAATATCCTCCAGGGACCCGAGCCAGTCCGGCCGGTTACCGACGTGGCGGATCCGACCGCCTCGTAGCCATTCCCTTACGGGAGGCATACAATGGGGCCGTCAGATCGTTGCCAAGCTGACCAAGGAGGTAGTCAATATGTCCTACACGGCGGATATCAGCGGAAACAACCCCGGTTGCTTCCTCTTCCTGATTGACCAATCGGGCTCCATGATGGGGGCGCTTGGTGGACAGCCCGACCTTCGAAAGATGGACGGGGCAGCCGATGCCGTGAACCGCATTCTCGACGCGATATCCCAACGCTGTTCCCAAGGCATGGATATTCGCGACTACTTCGACATTGGCGTTATCACGTACGGCACCGACGGATCAGGCCGCGCGAAGTTGGAGACCCCCCTTCCCGGGACGTCTCCGGAACAACCCTTTCTGTCTGTAAGCCAGGTGGTCGACGCAGCCGAGGTGGAGGAGAGGCAGGTCAAGGAGTCCGACGGCGCCGGCGGCATCGTGGAAGTCACCAGAAAGTTCCCGGTGTGGCTCCGGCCCACGGCCGGCTACGGAACGCCTATGTGCGAGGCTCTGTCCGCTGCTTCCAAGGCACTCCAGGACTGGACGGCCCAGCACCCGGACTCCTATCCCCCCATGGTGATCAATGTTACCGATGGCGACGCCACCGATGGGAATCCGGAGTCCCTGGCCCAAGAGATCATGGGCCTGGGAACCAACGATGGCAACGTATTGATTTACAACGCACACCTCTCAGAGATGTCCGCCATGCCGGTGCAGTACCCGTCCGAAGAGAGCGAAGCACCTCCCGACGAGTATGCGACGCGAATGTTCCGCATGTCTTCGGTCTTTCCCGACCCTGTTGTGGATCTCGCCGCCGGTATGGGTCTATCGGTCACTCAGGGTTCTCGTGGATACGTCTACAACGCTGACATGGTGACCTTGGTGCAGTTCCTGGATATTGGGACACGCGCCGCATCAGACCTGCACTGATCAGTTAGGGGTGAAGGTGGTCCTTCGACCTCCCAAGAAGTTCTGGCTGCCCAAGGCAGGCAACGGTGAGGACGAGTACGAGGACGCTTGTCGGACGATCTATCCACAGCGAATCGGCGCGGTCGGACGCCGTATGGTCAGGACGGCCGTCTCCGACGGCGCCAGCGAGTCGGCCTTTGCACGGGAGTGGGCGAACGTCCTTGCACACGCCTTCGTCTCCAGGCCGCCCGACATACGCGGCCTTACCGAGGAGTCCCTATATGACTGGCTGGCCTCGGCGCAGGAGGAGTGGCACGTCGGCGTGCCGTGGGACCGAATTCCCTGGCATGGGGAGACCAAAGCTCGGGCCGGGGCCTTCGCCACCCTCTTGGGGCTGACCGCTGGTGCCTCGCCGGGCAACTCACGGCGACTCCGCTGGCAGGCGGTGGCCGTGGGCGATAGCTGTCTCTTTGTGGTCCGTGGCGGCAGGCTGTTGCTGTCCTTCCCGTTGGAAGATGCCGCCGAGTTTGACAACAGCCCTGCACTCGTCTGCAGCAACCCGGACAACATGGGGGACCTGTGGGAAGATGTACGGCAGGACAGCGGCGAATGCGTTGCCGGAGACTCCTTCATTCTGGCTTCCGACGCGCTCGCCTGCTGGTTCCTCGCGAGGAACGACGCGGGAGAGAAGCCCTGGGAAACGCTGCTGGCGTTGGACTCGTCAGGATGGAGTGCGTGGGTTGAGAAGCAGCGGCGGGCCGGGTTGATGCGGAACGACGATACCACGTTGGTCATCATCAGGGTCGTCTAGGACCCGCGTGAGCTGAGGCGAAGGCCATGCCGTGGCCAGGCATAACCGACTTTAGCGAGGTCGTCCAGAACCCCCGACTGTGCTTCAAGGGCACCGACCTCGAAGCTGGAGAAGTGTCGCTCAACCAGCGAGGAATGCCCCTCGTGTTCTCAGGCG
>JAKZUY010000244.1:0-5733 GCA_047516345.1 Dehalococcoidia bacterium
GCAAACTTCGGCCTAAGAGGATGTCCAAAAAGGTACCGCTGGAACGGACCGTGAACGTTTGTGGTTCAGAGCGCAGCAAAGAATCTAATACCAATTCGTTTTGATTGCGCCGTCAATTCACATCGTAGCGGCGGGTTTCAAACCCGCCTTCGACCTCGCCGATTGGCGGGATTGTCGGCACCCGCAGGCCACTGATTTTGCGGGCTGATAAGGTCTTGAACGCCCGTGCGATTTCAGGCAGGCTGTGACCTCGTCCTCAATGATGATCACGCCGTGAACGTGGTTCGGCATCAGACAGAGACTACTCGGACTTGCCGTGCGTAAAGAAAACGGAACGTTCCGCTACTTCGGTGTCACCATGCCGGACGTCCTGAACGGCTGACCCTAGATCGCGTAAGACTCCAGGAGGTCTTCCGCTGTCTTCTCGCCAACGCTCTTCCGCACCTCAGCCAGCCTGTCGTCCAGCGAGGGATGGTCCTTTTTGTAGACGAGGCCGAGTGGGATGCCCGGACGTTCCAGCAGATCGACTGCGGCCTGCTGGCTAGTCGGGTCGTGGTCGTCAGGAATGTCCCAGGCGATCCCCGGAATACCCTTCCGCCGGTTGCCCTTCAGCAGATCATAGGTGTCGTTGTAGGTCGTGCAGGGTGACTGAACGTGAACGATCGAAAAACCGCGGTGGTCCATCGCCTCTTCGATCATCGCGGCAAGTTGCCTGGGCTTACTCGAGTAGTGCGAACCGATGTAGCTGACGCCCATGGTCATGTAGAGCTTGAGCGGGAACATCTGCGCCTCGATCTTGCCGTGAGGCGTCGAGTTGGTGACCTGTCCGAACTCGGTCGTCGGTGAACTCTGCCCCTTCGTCAGGCCGTATACGCCGTTGTCCATAATAACGCAGGTGACATCGAGATTGCGCTGCGCCTGCGGGCCGATGTGCTCGCCGCCGATGCTAAGGAAGTCTCCGTCCCCTGCAACAATCACGGTGTTCAATTCCGGCCTGCCCATCTTCACGCCAAAGGCGAGGGGAAGTGTCCGGCCGTGTATGCCATGAAGGCCAAAGGGCTGCTCGCCCTCGGTCAGGTGCACCATATTTCCGGAGCAGCCGATTCCGGCGACTATTACGTTGTTGGAGAACGGCGCCTCGTACTTTGCGGTCCGCGACTCCAAGGCCCATTCCAGGGCGCGCCGCACCCCGAAATCACCGCAACCCGGGCACCATTTGAAATCGTATTCTGCGTTTCGTCCGTTCATACCGCCACTCTCTGGCCCGATTCTATACGAATCCTCTCAGCGATCCGGTATTCCAGGTCCGACGGGCGGAATGGGGTCCCGGTGTACTGTGTAATCGACTCGGCCCTGACGCCTTCAACGCGTAACAAGGCAGACCACTGCCCCAGATAGTTCAACTCAGGCACGATGACGAGGCGTTTCTGCCTCAATACCTCTAACACTTGGAGCGGCAGCGGGTTGAGGGCGAGTGAATATACCCACCCTACTTCGACACCAGCATCCTTTAACTTCTCATACGCCTCTCTCGCAACGCCCTTTGAAGAGCCCCACGGCATCACTACGATGTCCCGGTCGGCATTCTCCAACTCATACGGCGAGTCGTTCAACAGTTCCAGTTTCTTGAACCGGCGCTCAGTCAATCTTATGTGATGCCGGGGCAGGTGGGTCGTGTCCCCGATCTCATCGTGCTCGCTGCCGTTTGCCACGTACGCGCCGGGTCCGCCTGGCAGTGGCATTGGGGGTAGCTCCCCTTCCGACCACGACTCATACCGCCTGAAACCATTCGCCCCGGTGTAGACATTGCGGTTTTCCACATGGACCCTGGAGAGGTCCGGCGCCGGGATGTTTTCGCCCCGCTCGGCCTGTTGGAATTCGCTCATCAGGACTACCGGCCCCTGATACCGTTCGGCCCAATTCACCGCCATCACCGCGGCGTAGAAACATTCTTCAACCGAACCGGGAGCGATCACAGGCAACTTTACATCGCCATGAGCCGGGTGCATGCAGACAAAAAGGTCCGACTGTTCTGACTTCGTCGGCAGACCGGTGGCCGGGCCGCCGCGTTGAACGTCCACTACGACGAGCGGGATTTCCGCCATCCATGACAGGCCCATTCCTTCGCCCATGAGGGACAGTCCCGGTCCCGCAGTGGCGGTCATCGCCTTCTTACCGGCATAGCCGGCGCCGATGATGGCGTTTATGGCCTCAATCTCCGAACTTACCTGATACGCCACCTTGCCCGGGCCGATGAGGTTACTCTCCATCCAGACCAGAATCGTGGTAGCGGGTGAAATCGGATAACCGGCGTAGAACTCGACTCCGGCCGTATACGCTCCAAGGGCGATCGCCGCGTTGCCGGTGATCATTATCTGCTTGTAGTCAGGGGGTATCGGAGGCGCGAGTTCGCCAACGTGGAACCCGCTGGTCATGGCCACGTCCACGCCAAGCCGAACGGCCTTAATATTCGCCTCGATGATTGCGTCATCGCCCGGTCGTCCTCGGGTGAATCGCTCTCGGATGAATTCGTCGATCTGCTCAAGCGAGAAATTGATCAGATTGGCCACCGCGCCTATCACCACCATGTTGGCGGCGCGGGCATTGCCGGTGGACTTGGCCAGTTCATCTGCCTTGATGCCGAAGTACTTGCCTCCGGCCGGTAGCTCGTATTCCGACGAGTCGTACACCGCGACGCCGTTTTCGGCCAGATCGGCGCTGTGGTTATCGAATGCGTACTGGTTGAGCGCTACGAGAACGTTTACGTCGTCGCCGGAACTCAACACCGGCGTTGTCGAGATGCGCACCTGTGACGAGGCGGGTCCGCCCATAATCTGGGACGGAAACGTGGAGAATGTCTGAACGTAATATCCAGCCAGCGCGGCTGAACGGGCAAGTGCGTCTGCGGATGTGACGAGGCCCTGGCCTCCCTCACCTGCAAACCTGATCACAAAGTCATTGTTTTGCACTCGTCCTCCTGTTCATTTCATGACCCGCGATGCGACCGTCGAGCTGGGTGTCCCGGCATCTTTGGTCCCCTCGCGTCAATTCGGTGTTTAATCGGGGGCGTCGCCCGCGGAGTTCATTCAACTGGCACGGCCAACTGGTGTCGCCCACAAACGCGCGCTGGAAGTAAATATCGAATGTGACGCGGCCATGAGCTTGTACTCATTATCTAGTTGGGCCAATTCAGTGTCAATTTAAGCTCCGGATGCGAGTCCCCGGAATTTCCCAAGCCTTGTCGCCGTGTTAACGCTGTCCTGAATTGAGCTTAAACCCCTGTAATACGATGGTTCCCGGCATCGCCGAATTCGCGGCCGGCATGGCCGCACGGCGCCGGTTGGCAACAGGAAGGAACGCATGGAACCAGTCATGACACGTCGGCCCAGGGGGCTGTGGTCAGCAGGCGGGGTAGTAGTGCTGGAAAAACAAGGATCTCTGCAGATCGCCCTGTGCGGCCGAACCAGCGAGGGGCTTTGGGCGCTGCCCAAAGGCCATCCCGACGGCAGCGAGTCACCGCTCGAAACGGCGCTCCGCGAAGTTAGCGAAGAGACAGGACTGAAAGTAGAGGCCGGGCCTAAAGTCGGAGACATACACTATCCGGTAAGGTCAAGGGGCAAATCGGACGGTCGCATGAAGACCGTCTTGTACTATCTCATGTCACCGGTTGGCGGAGACTTCGCCGATCACGACGACGAGTTCGATCAGGTCGAATGGTTCGATGCAGATGACGCTATTCGCACGTTAACCCACGAGAATGAAGCCAGAATCGTGGAAAAAGCTCTGGCCCTGGCAACGGGATAAGCCACAGGTCCGGACCATTGATCGCCTTGAAGGCGAATTGGTGGTATTGCGTCCAAAACACATGGACGACGTGCCGGCGGACTACTCCTGGCGCATCGATCCGGAGCTCGCCGACCTCGATGCCACGCGGCCGATCAACCTGAGTATCAGGGAATACGGCCGATACCAACACGACGAACTACAGTTCCCTTCTCCGTGGTCGGTTCGGCTGGCGATCGACACCGTCCGCGATGCACGGCACATCGGCAACTGCATGTACTACGACATCGACTTCGAGAAGCGGCACGCCGAACTTGGAATAATGATCGGAGAACGTAGTTATTGGGGAAAGGGCTACGGCGAGGACGCCGTCAGGACCCTTATCCGGCACATGTTCACGGACACCCCGCTAAAGCTGGTCTACCTGCACACCCTGTACCGCAACGTGCGCGCGCAGAAGTGCTTCATCAAGTCGGGATTCTCGTTGACAGGCCAGGTGCGCCGCGACGGATACCACTTTGTGAGGATGGAGATCCTTCGCGCTGATTGGCTTGCCGACAACCCCGAGATCGCGTCCGCAGGGGAAACCCCTTACACCGGGATTGAATCGGCCCGCGCGTAGGTAGCGGCTGGGGCCAGCCGCACGCCTACGCGTCTTGCGCGGGCGCCGGGTTGGTCATTTCGTAGCCGATAGTCTCAGGGAACACTGCCGCGAGTTCTTCTATGGTCCATCGGCCGTCTTTGGAGATGGACTTCACAGGCTCCGGATGATTCATCACGCTGACCTGGTTGCCGGCGCAGTGCACAATCTGCCCCGTTACGTCGGAAGCTGCGTCGGACGACAACCAAACGACCATCGGCGCGACGTCGTCGGGGTCGCGGGTGATCATGCCCTCCGGCGCCGGTGGGAAAGTCCCCGAGCGCCGGGATCTGGTCGAATCGGGCACGCTTGCGGTCATCCGGGTATTGGCGCCCGGGGATATAGCGTTTGCAGTCACGCCGTGCCGCGAGAGTTCATTGCCCAGCACTCGCGCAAGCCCGGCGATGGCGTCCTTTGCGGCGCCGTAGTTCGCCTGGCCGGAATAGCCGTACAGGCCCGATACCGAACTGAACATGATGATCCGCCCGTTCTGCTGCTCCCGGAAAATCCGGGCCGCCGGTTGAATCACTGAAAAGGTCCCCTTCAGGTGCACGGCAATGACGTCGTCCCATTCTTCCTCGGTCATATTGAAGATCATGCGGTCCCGCAGTATCCCTGCCGCCGTCACCACGATGTCGAGTCGCCCGAACTCGTCCAACGCTGTCTGAACAATGTTGCGGCCGCCGCCGATGGTGGTAACCGACTCAAGGCATGCGACGGCTCGACCGCCCAGTTCGGCGATCTCTTCCACGACCTGGTGGGCCGGAGAAGCGTCTAGGCCCGATCCGTCGAGAGCGGCGCCCACGTCGTTCACAACCACCGCTGCCCCCTCCGCCGCTAATGCGCGGGCAATACCGCGACCGATGCCCCGGCCCGCCCCCGTCACGACCGCCACCTTGCCGTCCAGTCTCTTGTCGGGCTGCGGCGGAACCGGTGGCGCGGGTCGGCTGGCGGCTTCAGTGTGAATCAACGCGGGCGCAAGCCTGTCGAGTTCAGCGAGATCCCAGCGGCCTGGCGGGTTGGGGTTATAGATGGTCCGAATGCGGCGAGGCTGGGATAGCTGGATTATCCGGCCTCCGTACACCAGGAAGAACTGCCCGTTCACCGGTGACGCGTAGTCACTGGCGAGATAGGCGACAAACGGCGCGATGTCCTCCGGTTCCCACGGACGCTCGCCGATTCCCGGCATCAGGCCCCTTTCGACGAGTGCTTCACGCGCTTGATCGGGGATGGTCTCGACCATCCGCGTGCCGGCCCGAGGGACTATGGCGTTGGCGGTCACGCCGTACTTGCCGAGGTCGCGGGCGACG
>JAKZUY010000245.1:0-6414 GCA_047516345.1 Dehalococcoidia bacterium
CGTCCGGTGCCGGACGGGAGTCTCAACGTACCCATCAGGTTGCCGATCTGACGGATGCGGCAGCGCGCACGGGCGCAAACGATTGCCTGTGGATGGGGCACGGGCCAAGTTTGCCCAGCGCTTCCATGTGTTCGGCCGTTCCGTACCCCTTGTTGCTGGCGAAACCGTACCCGGGGTAGCGCGCCGCAAACGACTCCGCCATCAGCCGGTCCCGCGTCACCTTGGCGACGATGGACGCGGCCGCGATGCTGATCGAAATTGCATCGCCCCTAATGATCGAGGTTTGCGGCAAGTCGACATCCGTCAGGGATATTGCGTCGATCAGCAGGTGGTCAGGCGTGACGTCCAGGTCATCAAGAGCCCGGGTCATGGCGAGGCGGGTTGCCGGGACGATGCCTATGGAGTCGATCTCCGATGGCGCACAGGACCCGATGCCCACAGCCCTGGCGTTACGGTGAATTTGCTCATACGCGAATTCGCGCTGGCCGGCGGACATCTGTTTACTATCACGGATCAGCCCGAACCACGTCTCCGGAATCTGTTCAGGCATGATGACCGCTGAAGCCATAACGGGGCCGGCGAGCGGCCCGCGCCCAACCTCGTCGATCCCGGCGACGAAACGGCAACCATTGTCATTCAGCCTGCGCTCATGGGTGGCGCCGGGGTGTTTTCGGTCCACAACCTGACTTCTCATACAGAAATCCGTTCAGAGCGGCGGCGCCGGTCCGGTTATCCACCGCGTCGGCTGAAGCATAGCGCGCCGGAGTGGCAGGCGTGGCTATCAAACTGGCTGACTAGCGATTCGGCGGAATCTGTCAAAGGCGGAGGTTAGTTCCCCAGACCCCTCAGCATGCCGCGAACGTATGAGACTTGGCCCAGGTGTTGCGCTTCTTCCACCAGCAGGTGCGCCAACACCCAGTTGACGGTCGGGCCGGGATCGATCCTCCTGTGGCTATACCGCTTGCCCAAGTCGTCCACCGTCAGGCTATCCAGATGCGCGATGGTGGATTTCCGCACGGCCTCGTAGTAGCTCATCAGGTCGGCCAACGGCAACTCGGGCATCGCCGCGGCATCTTCAGCCGACTGGCCCGCGCCGTGATCTTCCGGTTGCAGACCGAATTTCGAGTACCAACTGTCGACAATCCAGACTTCGGTCGCTTGTCGAAGGTACGAGTTGACCCATCGGTCCTCCACCCTCGCCATGTGCCACACCTGCCACGTGATGCTGTTGGACGACGGGGACGGCTGCCATGCCAGTTCTACCGGTGTCAGGCCGTCAAGCGCCTGTTCGAGTCCTTCGAGGTACTCATCAAGTCCGCTTCGAACTACGTCACGAAAATCCATCTAATCTCTCCGGTCGCTTGGGGTTGTTCCAGTGGCTACGGCTTCCCGGTCGTGGTTAGTTGGCCGGCCGGCATGTTCGATGACCCCACCGCCCAAGACGTCAACCCCACGGTAGAACACCACCGCCTGACCTGGCGTTACCGCTCTTTGTGGCACGTCGAAAGTTATCGATGCACGGTTGCCGGCGATCGGTGTAACAAGGGCGCTTTCTTCACGGCCGCGGTAACGGATGGATGCCGTGACCCTGACAGGCGCCGTGGGCCGATCTCCGGAAATCCAGTTTACCGCCGACGCCGTCAATTCCCGTTGAGCCAGATCCTCAGCCGGGCCAACTCTCACCGTGCCGGTGCTGGCGTCTATCTCGGTGACGAATAGCGGCCTTCCTGCCCCTCCGGCGATAGGCAATCCGCGGCGCTGGCCGACCGTGAACTTGTGAATACCGTCATGCCTGCCAAGCACCCTGCCCTGCCCGTCAACCACGTCGCCGGGCATTTTCGATTCGAGTCGAAGTTCGACGAATTCCTTGTAGTTACCTGCCGAAATAAAGCAGATGTCCTGGCTATCCGGCTTGTCGGCCACTGGGAGACTTGCGTCTGCGGCCAGCCGGCGAATTTCGTCCTTTGAATAGCCCCCGGTCGGCAAGAGCAATCGGGCGAGTTGATATTGATTCAGCGTGTACAGAACGTACGACTGGTCCTTTGAACTGTCCGCCCCTCTTTCGATCCGGTACGTGCCGCCCGACTCGCGCACCTGGGCGTAGTGGCCCGTGGCGACAAAGTCAGCGCCCAACGCCAGGGCGCGATTCATAAGGAAATCAAACTTTAATCGGTCGTTACAGGCGAGGCACGGGAATGGCGTGCGGCCGCGTTCGTATTCGGTGACGAAGTAGTCGATTACGTGCCTCTGAAACTCCTTTTCGAAGTTCATGTAGTAGTGCTTCGCACCAATGATCCGGCATACGGCGCGGGCGTCCTGCACGTCTTCGAGGGAGCAGCAAGAACGGCTGAGCCGCCCGGCGCCCTCGAACGGGGCTTCGAACAGCCGCATCGTGATGCCGATCACCTCGTATCCCTGGCGCGCAAGCAGCGCCGCGGCGACGGATGAATCCACTCCGCCGCTCATGGCGACGACGACCTTCTGTGGCTTTGATGTGACTGTGTTCATATGATCAAGCCTAGCACCATGGGTTCGCGATCTCGTCGTTCCGGGCACGACGCTGTCACCGTGTCAGAGGCTTCTGTGGTTCGGCCGACGCAGTTCGCTATAATTCACTCAATGCAAGAGACAACGATCAGAAACCTCCGGACGGAAGACTGCGCCCGCATAGCACTAGATGAGGCGTCAGCGAAACTCGCCTCTGACGTCGTCCTGCTTGATCTGCGGGAAGCCACGGATTTCACCGATTTCTTCGTAATCGCCAGCGGCGAGACGGACCGGCACATCGAGAGCATCGCGGAAGATCTGCGCCGATCGCTACGTTCGATGGGCGTTCGCCTAGTCGGCCGCGAGGGCAGTGGCAAGGGCGGTTGGATCCTTCTCGACTTCGGCGGCTTTATCGTTCACCTGTTTACGCGTCCCGTGCGAGCCAAGTACGGCCTCGAAAAGCTCTGGGGCCGCGCCCCGGAAATCGTCCGCGTCCAGTAGCCGGCGCCGGTATCGGAGCGCTACTCGTAGATCCACGGGTCGACGGCCCGATCGTACGAAGTAATTTCGGCTTCGTCGAAAAACAGCGGCACCTCACGGGCGGCGTCTTCCCTGTTTGCCGAACCGTGCACGATGTTGCGGCCCAAGTCCATGCCGAGATCGCCGCGAATGGTACCGGGCTGCGACTCCGATGGGTTTGTCACGCCCATCAACTTGCGAACGTTCGCCACGGCGTTTGTCCCTTCCAGCACCATCGCAACTGACGGCGACGAGGTAATGAACGAGATGAGGCCGTTATAAAACGGTTTTCCCATGTGCTCGGCGTAGTGTTGAGCCGCCAACGCCTCCGGGATGTGAATGAGTTTGAGGCCGGTGACCTTGAGGCCGGTTCGCTCGAAACGGGTAATTGCCTCGCCGATAAGGCCCCGTTGTACTCCGTCGGGTTTAATTAGCACCAAAGTTCGTTCCATGTGTATCCGTTCTCCTGTCGATGATGGCTGCCTGCGTCCGTATTCGGACATCCGGCTGGTTACTATTTTGGCGGTTTGGGTGGAGTAATACTGGGCTCGCGCACGTACATTGGGCGTATCGGCAGCTGAGGCCCATAGATGTTTTCAGAGAAATATTTTCGCCCCAACGCAAGGAGCGCCGCAGGGTCGCGGGTCGGCGGAATGCCTGCAAGCAATCTGCGGGGCTCCACCACCCCCGATAACGTCATCGTCGCCTCGCCGCAGAACGTGGAATCCGGCGGGGCCTCCGCGACCAGTTTTTCCGGAGGCGCCAGGCCAGTCTCAACTTCCTGACCGTCCACGTAATTCGCCCAAGCCACCTCTCCCCTGCCGGCGGGCAACATGGAATACAGCGCCGTGCCGCGCCCCACCTTGTCGATGTAGGGCGCGACCTCGATGGCATGAGTCGAAATCGCGGCGATCGGCAAATCCCTCGGCGCTGCCAGGCCGATGACGGCGCCTATCCCCACACGCAGGGCGCTAAAGCCGCCGGGGCCGTTCGCAACGGCAAGGTGGGTAATATCGGCCGGTGTGCGCCCCAATTTTTCGAGCATGTCCATGATGGCCGGAAGAAGCTCGGCGCCGTGGTTCTGTTCCGACCTCCATGAACGACAGGCGACGGTACCGCTGCCGTCGTCGAGGCCGATCCCGGCGTATCGCGTCGAGGTGTCGACCGCTAGCAGAAGCATGGCCGCGTCTCGACTCACGATAGTGCCGCTTCGAGGATGTCGAACGTCGAAGACGTCCTGACGGCGAGCCGTGATGCCCGCTCTCCAAACGGAGTGATAACTATCGTGCGGATTTCCGTTGCGGGGTCGACCTCTATCTGGAGCAACAGCCGGTCCTCCGGCAGCTCCGACGGCGCACGTTCCGGCCATTCGACTACAAGCGCGCCTCCCTGCAACGTTTCGTCGAGGGCGAGCTCGCGCGCCTCCGACGGATGGTCTACGCGGTAGAGGTCGGCATGCGACAGCTTTATGCGTCCGGTGTATTCGTTCACAAGGACGAACGTAGGGCTGCGCGCCGGGGCCGTGCTGCCTATGCCATCCGCCATGCCGTGGACCATGCAGGTCTTGCCGGCGCCTAGCTCTCCTGACAGAAGTACCACGTCACCTGGGCGCAACGATTCGCCGATGGCCCGGCCCAGCAACTGCGTGGTCTGCTCCGAGGGGCTGACGACCACTTTGGCTGCCGCAATCGGCGGCCGATAGCTAAGTGAATCAGTCACCGAAGTGGTCCCAGCCGTAGTGGGCTACCGCGATCGTCGACCCGTCGACGCCGATCGCGCTGATCGGGTGCTGCGTTGCCGTCGGCTTTTCTGAAATCTTACCGATTACGTGGAGATTGCCGACCAGGACCTTGTCAAGTCGCTGAAACGCTTCCGCGGGAGCAGTAACGATCAGTTCGTAGTCCTCTCCCCCTCCGAGGGCGAGGTCGAGCCAGTCCTCCGGATACTCTCGCTTCAATTCGTCCGGAACAGGAACTTTGTGTGCTTCGATTTCCGCTCCAACGCCGCTTGACTCGCAGATCCTTGCCAGATCCGCCATCAGCCCGTCGCTCACGTCGATACCGCATTCGAACCCGCTATCGACCAGCGCTTTGCCTGCATCCACCCTTGCTCGCGGCCGGAAGTGAGTTGTTTTCAGGTTTTTCGCGTCCGGCGAATGCCGGTTTTTCGCCAGCGCCCGAAGCCCCCCTGCAGACCCACCAACAGGGCCGGTTACGGCGATGATGTCGCCGACTCGCGCCCGGTCGCGCCTCAGCAGCGCGGGTTCGCCCGTGCAGTTCACTCCGGCCGTTCCAATGAGGGCGACGGAAATGAAGAACACGCTGGACCGGACCGTGTCTCCGCCGACGATCTCACCCCCGAATTCGTTCATTGCGGCGGCCATGCCCCGATAAACGGATTCGATGTCTGATACCGAAAGGGCTTCCGTGACGCCGAGAGTGACGAGGGCATGCCCCGGTATCCCGCCCATGGCTGCAATATCACTCTGATTGCTCACCATGGCTTTCCAGCCCAGGTCGAACCAATCGATCTGCCCTGATCGAAAATGCACTCCGTCGACCATGGCGTCGGCGGTAAGCAATTCGGCCGTTGCGCCGCGCAGGACTACCGCGCAGTCGTCGCCTATTCCGATGAATAGTCCGTCTTTCGAATCAGCCGGCGATTCTGCTTTCAGCAGGCTATGAAGCCGCCTGATGAGATCGAACTCGCCCGTTTTCCCGGGTGCGTCGGTGGAGGTGCCCAACATACGGTCGATTATACGAAAGGCGCAGTTGCGGGACTGGCGGCGACCCGGGGAAGCCGGCTTTCACTTGAGAGTGACCATTCGGCTTTGGTGCGGCTTGCAATCCTCTGCCTATAATCCCAACAACCCGTCGTTCGACGGGCGCCGGCGCATCGTGGGCCACACACCCACAGAGCGCCGTTCGGTGACCTTGAAATGAAGGAGTTGACCTTGCCGATAGTGAACATTCAACTGTACGAGGGACGTACGCAGCAGCAAAAAGACGACATCGCGATGGGCGTTGCCGAGACGATTTCACGCGTTGCTGAAGTGCCGGTCGAGGCAACCGTCGTGATTTTCACCGACACGAAGCGATCGGACTGGAGCGTCGGTGGAAAGTCTCAGCAGTAGGAAACGATCTCCGAATCCGGCTGAAACACGGCGTGCGCGCCGCCGACCGTCGCGGCGTTGACACCGGAACCTGCCTCCGCTTGAATTAGTGGTGGCCCGCTAGCTCAATTGGCAGAGCAAGTGACTCTTAATCACTAGGTTCGGGGTTCGAGTCCCCGGCGGGTCACCATTTGGACGGTCAATTCGTAGATCTTGAGTCAGAATTCGCGCTGTCCGCAGAGAGCCCAGGTCCCCGGATCGGGAGATTCCCAAGTTAAGGAACCCGCACGAATGGA
>JAKZUY010000246.1:0-10454 GCA_047516345.1 Dehalococcoidia bacterium
CGTCGACGATTTCAGTCTTGTCGCGATTGCCGAAGATGAGATCGACCGCTCCGAATGCGTCGAACGCACTGCGGTCCCGTTCCGGATAACAACCCGCTGCAACAATGATCGCTCCCGGAAATCTTCGCCGCGCCGACGAGACAGCCTGCCGGGCCTTCTTGTCAGCGACGGCCGTGACGGTGCATGTGTTGACCACGTAGACGCTCGGCTCTTCGCCGTCGCGACATGCCTGAAAGCCCCGGGCCATGAACCGCCCGGCAAGACTCTGGCTGTCGGCCATGTTCAGCTTGCAGCCATGCGTTTCTATGCGGAACGAAGGCCTGCCTGTAGACTTCCAGACTCCGGCCGACTCCGATGCTTCCGTCAGGGATGTATGGGTGGGTTCATGCATTTGTTGGTTGGCGCCGGCGGGCATGTTTGGCTCGAATATTGAACTGGCTTTTCGTCGTAAACCGGATCGTATCTTCAGGGTTGCTATAATCCCAGCCGCGGGTTTGGCGTGCGACACGTTCGTCCAAACTCATTGGCACGAATGTTTAGTTGCCGCCAGGCACTTCTAACCGGAAGTTTATTGCTTATGACACGGCGCGTCGTCATCACAGGCATCGGCCTGATTACACCTTTGGGCCTCAATCGCAAGAGCACGTGGTCCAGTCTCATGAAGGGCGAGTCAGGGGTCGATCACATCACGTCTTTCGACGCCGAGGGTTACGAAACCCGAATCGCTGCAGAAATCCATGGCTTCGACGCCGCTGCAATCCTCGGGCGGCGTGAGGCAAGGCGGTTGGACAGGTTTGCGCAATTGGCCTGTGCCAGCACCCTCGAAGCCCTTGGCCACGCAGGTCTCGACATGTCGTGGCAAGATCCCGACCGCGTCGCGGTGCTCGTCGGAAGCGGCGTCGGCGGCATTATTACGCTGTCGAACCAGTACGACGTCCTTGCCCGTCGCGGGCCGAAACGCGTCAGTCCATTTCTCATCCCAATGATGTTAAGTGACATGGCGGCAGGCCAAGTCTCCATGATGATCGGCGCAAAGGGACCGAACTTCAACACCGTGTCGGCGTGCGCAAGCGGCGCAGACGCCGTCGGAGAAGGCGCCGAGATGATTCGCCGCGGGCGAGTCGACGTCGCCATCGCGGGCGGCAGCGAGGCGGCCATATGTCCGATTGGGCTGGCTGGATTCAGCGCTTGCATGGCCCTGTCGAAGCGCAACGACGATCCGGCAGGCGCGTCGCGGCCGTTCGACGCCGGACGGGATGGCTTTGTCCTGGGAGAAGGCGCCGGCGTACTGGTCCTCGAGGACATCGATCACGCCCGGAATCGTGGCGCCACCGTGCTGGCCGAGTTCGCTGGCTACGGCGCGACGAGCGATGCTCACCACGTCACTCAGCCTGACCCCGAGGGCGATGGCGCAGCACGGGCAATGCAGCACGCCCTCGACATGGCCGGCATGGCGCCGGAGGACATCACCTACATCAACGCGCACGGCACCTCCACTCCTCTCAACGACAAGTTCGAGACGATAGCCATGAAACGGGTCTTCAAAGACCATGCCTACAAGGTCCCCATCAGCTCTACAAAGTCGATGACCGGTCACCCGCTGGGCGCAGCGGGCGGCATCGAATCGGCATTCTCCGTGATGGCAATCTCCGAATCGGCGATTCCGCCGACCATCAATCTCGAAGAGCCCGACCCCGACTGCGACCTGGATTACGTTCCGTACACGCCGCGCCGGGGCCGCGTGGAAACGTCCATGACCAACTCCCTGGGCTTTGGAGGCCACAACGCCAGCGTGATATTCAAGGAATTCCTGAATTAGCTGCGCCCTGCCCCACACGCCATGAGCAAGTCCGTATTTTGGCGGGTCGCTGAGCCTCCGCCTGACGGATTCCGCCTTGATCTGGCGGGGATTGGAGGCCCTTCCGGACCCCTTCCGGCAAGGCTTCTCTACAACCGGGGTATAACGACTGACCGGCAAGCGCGAGAATTCCTGAACCCCGATCTGGGTGGACTGTCCCCTCCGTTCGATCTCCCTGACATGGACGCGGCGTCCACCCGTTTGCTGTCCGCAGCCGCGGCCGGTGAGCGTATCGGCATCTTTGGCGATTTCGACGTCGACGGCCTGACAGGTACGGCAATTCTCGTCGACACCATCGCCCGCCTCGGAGGCGACGCCCTGCCCTATATCCCGCACAGGGAGAAGGAGGGGCACGGCCTGACAGTCGAGGCTGTCCGGTCGTTCCGGAACTCAGGAGCAACCCTGATTGTGACCGTCGACACCGGCACAGACGCAACGGCCGAGGTCGATGCCGCCACAAGGGCCGGAATCGACACGATCATCACCGACCATCACGTTGCGACAGACGTGCTGCCAGCCGCGGTAGCCATCGTGAACCCAAACCTATCCGATTCTCCAGACGGCGAACTCACTGGCGCCGGCGTGGCGTTCATGCTCGGCCGGGCAATGTTCGAGCTGGCAGGAACCGAACAACCTGCCTTCCACACCGCTCTGGCAGCCCTCGGCACGATTGCCGACAGAGGGCCGTTGCTTGGCGACAACCGCCGAATAGCAAAAGCCGGCCTGGCCGAACTCGGTCGCACGGGGCATGCAGGGTTGCAGGCCCTCAAAGAGGTATCGGGACCGGCCGGCAAATGGATCAACCCGACTGCGGAATCGGTGGCATTTCAGTTGGCGCCAAGGTTGAATGCGCCAGGCAGGTTGGGCGACGCTACGCCCAGCCTCACCTTACTTACGACCGAAGATCCGGATCGGGCCCGGGAACTCGCGAGGCGGCTGGACTCCACGAATCGCGAACGTAGAAAACTTGGCGCCGAGCTGCACCGCCTGGCCTCTGTTCAGATTGCCGGCGAAACAGCACGGACCGCCATCGCTGCGGTGATATTCCATGGCGTTTCGGCCGGCTTGCTGGGTCCGTTGGCCGGAAGATTGTGCGAATCGATGGGAAAGCCGGCAATCGCCGTTTCCGTTGCGGACGGCGTCGCTCGGGGCTCGGCAAGAAGCGTGGCGGAGTTCGATATTCACTCAGCCCTGAAAGCATCCGAGTCCTTGCTAATGAAGTTCGGTGGCCACGCACGTGCGGCCGGTTTCACTACCATTGCTTCGTCGTTGGATCAGGTGCTGGATGCCGTCAATGGACTGGCGGAATGGAACATGATGGGAGTCGAGCCGCAACGCGAAATCAGTGTCGACTACGAAATCGGCTTCAACGAACTTGGGGCGTCGACGTGGGACTTCATGCGGATGTTGGGTCCCTTCGGCGAGGGAAACCCCGAGCCGGTCATCGTCACCAGAGGGCTGAACGCCTCCAACGTGAGGACCGTAGGCGCCGGGGGCCAGCACCTGCGTGTCGACCTTGAATCCGCAGGCTCCAGTTTCCCAGCCATAGGATTCAGGCTGGGCAGCGCGCCGTTGGGCAAGGGGATTGTCGACGCCGCTTATACGCCGACCGAAAATGTCTGGCGCGGACGCCGTATCAGGGAGCTTGGCCTGCTCGACATCCGGCCGTCGGCCCGGCGCTACGCGTAAGCGCGCTCGACGACTACCCGGCGACGGCCTTCTCGAAATTCCCGCATTCCCGAGAATAACGGGGTTTTTGAGACAGTTTCTTAACGTAAGCGCGTAGTACGACTACCTTGCGGCCGCCCTGCGCCGACGGCGTTGCTCGCGGCCGCGGGTCGGCGTTTCGGTTGGCTTCACGTCGCCGTCCGGTCGAACGAACCTGGTCTTGATAATCAGGAACGGCACCGCCACGAGGAGCACGAGAATGGCGATCAGATGCGCTTCTTGCAGGCCCCAGAACTTGACCGGATCGAGCCGCAGCCACTGAATTCCGAACCGGCCGATCGCATATAGCGCCAGGTAGACCATCCACAAGCTGCCGGCGGGCTTAAGCCGCCCCCGTAGCAGGAAAAGCACCCCAACCACAGCCATGTTCCAGATCATTTCGTACACGACTGCCGGGTGCACCGGCGCTTCCGGGTCGCCGTGGAATCTTTCAGCGCCTATCCTCGCCGGGCTGTCAATATGAGTGAAGTACCAACCCCAGGCGAGGTCGGTCGCCCTGGCCCAGTGTTCACCGTTGATGATGTCCCCGATCCGGCCGATGGACTGCCCAATGAGCATCGCGGGGGCGGTCAAGTCCATCAGTTTGCCCACCGGGTATTTGGCGATGTAGGCATACCCCGAACCGGCCAGCCAGCCGCCCAGTATGCCGCCCCACAGGCCGATCCCGCCGGACCAGATCTGGAACATACTGCCGATGTTTCCCGAGTAGACACCCCAGTTGTCGGCAACGTGCACAACCCTTGCGCCTATCACACCGCCGATGATCCCCCAGATCGCAAGGTTGTAGACGATGTCCGGGTCGAGCCGCTCTCGGCGGGCCCACCGGGCAACGAGGTAGATGGCTACGGCAACCCCCACGAAACTGAGGAAGCCGTGCCAACTCAATGGGACGACCCCGCTGCCAAATATGTTCGGGTCGAACGGGATGGGGATGGACAGAAGATTCAAGAGGGTATGTCCCAACTGCGTTGGGCGTCGCCAACACTCGATGCGATCGCGCAAGAAGTCACGTTCATGTATCCACGATTCCGGTCTTTTATCATTGTCCCAGGGCCAGTCCGGTTTTCGATTCTAGGTTCCGCCCCATACAGCGTCAAACCAGTTCTGCCCTGCCGCAAACCGCGGACGGCAGCGAAACGGAACGCAGCGGCCAACACGTAATCCACTGAGACACATCTATATGCCAGCAACTTTGGGCGCCGCCCGACAACACATAGACCTGTTCCTCGAATACGCCGCCGTCGAGCGCGGCCTCTCGCGCAACACGCTGAGCGCATACTCGGCGGACCTCACCAACGCCGCGGAGTTCTTCGCCCTTCGAGCCAGCAGCGCCGATTGGTCGTGGGACCAACTCGACGTCGAAGCCTTCACCGCGTATATGGATGATTTGGACGAGCGTGGATACGCAACAACCTCCCGCGCACGAAAGATTGCCTCACTAAGAGCCTGTATGCGGTTCCTCAACGACGAAGGCATCACCGCCTCAAATGTCCTCGCCACCGTACGAGCCCCCAAGGGCGGCAAGACGCTACCAAAGGCCCTGACGATCGATGAGATGAACACGCTCCTCGACTCGTTGCTGTCAGAAACATCCCCCGCGGGGTTGCGTGACAGGGCCATGATCGAATTGATGTACGCGGCCGGATTGCGCGTCAGCGAACTCGTTGCGCTCGATCTGCAGCACGTCGACGTGTCGTACGGACAGGTCAGGGCAATGGGAAAGGGCCGCAAGGAACGCATCATCCCGTTGCACGACAGCGCAATCGAATCTGTAGACGCCTACCTCACAGACGGCCGGCATCATCTCGCAACCGACTCCACCGACAACTCGCTATTCTTGAACCACCGCGGCGCCAGACTAACCAGGCAGGGATTTTGGCTAGCGCTTCGAAGCGTAGGAACTCGGGCCGGCATCACGAGCCATATCACGCCGCACGCGTTACGCCACAGCTTTGCGACCCACCTGCTTCGAGGCGGCGCATCGCTACGGCACGTGCAAGAACTCCTCGGTCACGCTAGCATTTCTACGACCCAGGTTTACACACACCTGACCTCGGAACACCGGCGGCAGCAGTACGACGCCGCACATCCAAGAGCGGGAGATCCGCCGACAGGAAATGTTTCTGGCGACGAAAAAGGGGATGGACATGACGATAATCACAATTGAAGGTCGAGTTGGCGCGGGGGCGTATCTCCTCTCCAGGGCTGTGGCCCGCGAAATGGGCATCGACTTTGTCGACCGGCTTGTCCTCGCGGACGTAGCGCGGCGAGTCGGCTCCACGGTCGGGGCCCTCGTGGACACAGAACGGCGCGTTCCAACTTTTGCGTCGCGGTTGGCGCAGGGCGTCCAGCGCATGCTGCAAAAATCAGCCGTCGCCGGACTCGGAGGCGACCCCTATTTCGGGCCCGGTATCGATACGCTCCTCGCCCGCCCCTATTCCGAGATGGACGAAACCCCTGCCACTGCGGCCGAGGAGATCGACGAACAACACTTCATCGATACCGCCGCAAGCGTGATCCGCGACATCGCAGAAGTCGGCAACTGCGTGATCCACGACCGCGGCGCCGGCGTCATCCTTGCCGACCGGCCAGACGTGCTACGCGTTGGGGTCGTCGCAAGGATGGAAGACCGCATTACCCGCACCATGCAACGGGAGCGGCTCGACGAAGAATCGGCGCGGGAATTGATTCGCCACGCAGACAATGCACAGCACCGCTACTTTGCCAAAGCCTTCGACAGCAGCCCGATCGACCCTTTCTTGTATCATTTCATGTGGAACACATCCAACGTCTCGATCGACTACGCGACGCATATAACGATAGACGCAGCCCGGACGATGGCCGAAAAGGGGCTCCGTTGGGCATCGTCGGAGGCTGACGTATCGGTCAGTCCAACCCGCTAAGTCCGGATAGGGCAACTGAATTCCCATGCCACCTAAAAGACCAGCAAGAAAACGAAATCAAAAGTCACCCAGACAGCGAGGCCGTCGCGAAAGCACGCCGAATGTTTACGTGCAAGGTAGTGAGTCCCGGCGCCAGGAAGACGCGCCAACTCGTGCGACCGCGGCTGTTCCGGCCGCTGCCGGACGAGGCCCCTCCGGTCTCGCCGCGACCTCCGGAGGCACTCCCGTTATCACTCGCGCCCGCAGTGGGCAGCGCCGCCAGGGACGTCAGCGGTCCGAAGTTTTCGCTCGCTCCCTTCCAGCCGAACTTCGCAAACTCTCCATTCTCGTAGCAGCCGTCGCGGTGGCCCTCGCTGTGCTCACCGTAGTCCTCAGATAAACCACCTCAGATAAACCACCTCGACCGTCTGCCCCGCCCTGCCGCCTCCGGGCCATTGCAAACAGCCGGGCGGGACTGATCCGGAGGGACAATGCCAACCCCGACCGAACACGAGTTTAAGGACCGGTTGGCCGCCCTGCCGACGCAACCCGGCGTTTACCTGATGAGGGGCGCGGGCGATCAGGTCCTGTACGTGGGCAAGTCCGCTTCACTCAGAAACCGCGTCCGGTCCTACTTTGGCGCCAGGACCGGCATGCCGATGAAAACCCGTGAACTTGTTAGTCACATTGAGGACTTCGAGTACATCGTCACTGAGTCGGAACAAGAGGCCCTGCTGCTCGAAAACAGTCTCATCAAGCAGCACAAACCCAGATTCAACGCCCGTCTCAAGGACGACAAGACCTACCCCTACATCAAGGTCGACCTCGACGAGCCGTTCCCGAGGGTCTACGTGACACGGAGCACGTCCCGGGACAACGGACGCTACTTCGGACCGTTCGCCAGCGCAGGAAGCGTCCGCAAGACGCTCGATCTGCTGAACCGGCTGTTCCCCTACCGGAGTTGCACCAAGACCATCACAGGTACTGATGACCGGCCGTGCCTCGAGTACTTCATCAAACGGTGCGTCGCCCCTTGCACGGGCTACGTTGACCAAAGTGAATACCGGCTCGTGATCGGCCAGATATTGCTGTTTCTTGAGGGCAAGACACGGGAAGTGGTTACGGAACTCAAGTCAGCCATGCGAACAGCTTCCGATCAGCTCGAATTCGAGCGCGCCGCGGCCCTGCGGGACCGGCTGCGCGCTATCGAACGGGTCTACGAGGGACAGAAAGTCGTCGGACTAGGGCGGGAGGACCTGGACGTCATAGCGGTGGCGTACGGAAACAACGAAGCTTGGGTCGAAGTGTTCTTCGTCAGGCACGGCAACCTGATCGGCCGCGACAACTTCATCATGGAGGGCACTCAAAACGACCAGCTGACATCCATCCTGAGCCAATTCGCCAAGCAATTCTACGACTCGGCGTCCCACGTACCGCGCAGGATGTTGGTCCATGCGCGCCCCGAAGACGAAGCGCTCATCCTCGATTGGCTGCGAGAGAAACGCCAGGGCCCTGTCGACTTCGCGGTGCCCCAGCGCGGCCCGAAAAAACGTCTGATCGACATGGTTCAGGAAAACGCCGAACAGGGCCTCAAACAACTGAACCTGAAGTGGCACGCCGACTCCGACCTGATGGCCGAGGCGATGTCCGAGTTACAGGAGCAGCTCAGCCTTCCAAGGCTGCCCAAAAGAATCGAGTGCTTCGACATTTCCCACATTCAGGGAACGAACACCGTCGCCAGCATGTCCGTCATGGAAAACGGCAAGCCTCGCAGCGGTCACTACAGGAAATTCCGGATCAAGACCGTTGAGGGGAACGACGACTTCGGTTCGATTCGCGAGGTGATGAACCGGCGTTTCAAGCGGCTCAAAGACGCTATCAACGGACAGGGCAAGCCGGCCGGCGCCAAACCCGACAGCTTCGACGAGATGCCGGACCTCGTGTTGATCGATGGCGGCAAAGGCCAACTCAGTTCCGCCCTCGAGGCCATGCTGTATCAGGGCCTAAGAGAAGTCCCGTTGGCGTCACTCGCAAAGAAGAACGAGGAGATCTTCGTTCCGGACAGCCCGGAACCGATCGTCCTGCCTCGCAACTCCCGGGCGTTGTTCCTCGTACAGCGCGCCAGGGATGAAGCACACCGATTCGCCATCAGCTACCACCGGTCGATGCGACAGAAATCGTCGATCAAGTCCGCTCTGGACCTCGTGCCCGGCATCGGCCCCAAACGCAAGAAATCCCTCATCAGAAAATTCGGCTCCGTGAAGAGAATCAAGGAAGCGCCGATCGAAGAGGTCGCAGCGTCGCCGGGGATGACAGCCACACTCGCAGCGAAGGTCAAAGAGTACCTGTAGAACTCCCCGCCACAGTCCCTTCTATCCCGATGTTCGTTCGGAATCCGCTCCGCTGGTCTGCCGCGTTGCCCCGTCATTGGAGGCCAGGACCCGTCGACGGGCCATCAACACAGTGAGCACGAGGTCGAGGTTCTCGACCGACTCAGGCAGAGACAGCGACGCGCCGGTTAGCGACAACTCGACCCTGCCTCCAGTGTCGACCTGGGGGGCCGACTGCCGGGTTGAATTCGATACGCCGCCGCGATCTGCCCGCGGACCCGATTCGGGCGAATCATGCGACTCCCGGTCGTCCTGGCCGCCTTGAGGCTCTTCGGCATCGATCAGATATTGCCGCACCTCGCCGAACACCCTGTCGATCGTAGCCAGCGACTGACTAACGGAGCTCTGGCCGACGCCGGTGACCTCCTCGATCAGTACGGCGAGGTGTTCGGGGCTCCTCGGCGCTTGGGGTAACCGCTTGCCGAGTTCCACGAAAAGCGGCACGGAGCTCGCCAGGCCCCTCATTGCGAATTGGGCCTCGGCAGGGGAAAGTGGGCCCGCGGCATGCGAACCGTCCCGGGTGAGTCTAATCCGGCTCCGGCCGGTAGCAATGCCCCAGAGCCTCATCGCAGCGAGCCTCGACGCAAAAGCGCCGCCTCGCTCGGACATGCCCAACGAACGAGCCAATCCCGTCCTCGACACCTCCCCAGAAAATTCCCGCGTGATCTTCCTGGCGACGTCGATCGACGCGCTGAGGTTGATCTCCGGGTATTCCCAATCTCCCAAACGTGCCATACAGGCGATTCAAACCTCCGGGATGGCTTCGGATACTGTTTGCCCTAATCGGCGGGCAATTTGGGCCGTTTCCGGCCGCCACATAATGCAAGAACGTCGCTGCAACATACGTGACAGTTGACCGTCCGTATCCATCCAACTACGCAATCTACCTGTCTGGCATTTTGCCGGATTAAACGCCATCTCACAAGCACAATAACCAGCATATACGCCGTCCAACACTGCCGTTTATTGGGATATACGCCGTTGTTGTGCCGCTGTACCGCCGTTGTTGTGCCGTATGCCCACTTAGTGAGAGAAATTTTATTGCGGACCCGCTCAACTGGGAGCAGATAACCGAAATGGCGCGGCGTATTGTTTGCGCACACAAGGCCAGGAGGATTGGATTCACAGCCCGGGAACGACCAAAGGCGGTGCTGCTCGAGGGCGGCGATGGGACGGCTCAGGTCCGGTCTCCCTTGTCAGGAGACGATCAGGATCGGGAGAGGCGACAGTGCGGGCTCGGGAAGGCAAGCCGGGTGGTTGGGCGTTTTAGATAGCTACGCATCCAACTCAGAGTTCGGCCCCGCCTGACAGACCGACGGAGCGGCCTACTCCCTGCCGACGGGGATGCTTCAGCGCCAACCGCGCTGCGTCCGGGCGTGACCCGGGGGGCGCGGCGGGGGGTGTTGGCGGCACCCCGCCGCGGATGTAAAAACGGCTTACTTGCCGTTGTCGGATCTGCCGCCAAAAGTGTCGGCAACGCTTCCGAGCAAGCGGGTGAATTCCATCGGGAAAATGAACTTCGTCGACGGGCTTTCGCCGATGTTCCTGAGCGTGTCGAGGTACTGAAGCGTCATGGTGTTCGTATCGACAGTCCGC
>JAKZUY010000247.1:0-3475 GCA_047516345.1 Dehalococcoidia bacterium
GTTGGCGTGTTCGTAGGGGCGGCTGTGGGGACAGGCGTGGGGGACGGTGTGGCGGTCGAGGTTGGCTCCGGAGTTGGCGTACTAATAGGTGTGGCGGTGGGGACTGCCGTGGGTGACGGCGTCGGGGTAGTAGTAGGAGAGGGTGTGGGGGCAGCCGTTGGGGAAGGGGTGACGACTTCGGTTTGCGTCGTTCGTGTTTCCGTGGGCGCGGCGGTGAGGACAGGCGGGATGGTCGTGGGGGAAAGCGTGGCGGTAGCGGTTGGCGCCGTCGTTGGTGTCGCCGTAGGTGAGGCAGTCGGAACAGGTGTGGGAGTGTTAGCAGAGCACGCCACGAGGGATATGACGAGCGTGCCCAATAGCAGTAGGGCAGGTATTAGCGTGCGAATGGCGTATGTCATGCGGGTATTTTCAGACCGTCTGGGTTCGGACTTTGTTGTGAGCGTATGTCATCCCTCGAACTCCACCCCGACCCCTAAAATTATCCGTCGTCCCCGACCCCGATCGAGGACCCACTACCACACTCGTCGTCCCCGACCCCGATCGGGGACCCATGCGGGGTACGGGTGGCGACGCGCGCACGACCTAAAACGTGATGCCCGCGCCCCTCCCCAAGAGCGCCCACAACAGACGCCCGTATACGGTGGAGCGCGGGCTGGCGCGAACCTCGCCCACGAGAGACGCACCCACGCGGTAGTGTCGAGGCTCGGCTATCTGTCTGCTACTGAGCCGTCTTCGTGGAGGGGAGTGTCGAGGATCTTGTCGATGAACGGATGCGCTGTGAGCGCGCTTTCGTTTAGTTCGACGCCCAGGCCCGGGCCGTCCGGCACGACGAGGAATCCGTCTTCCAGCTTGAGGGGTTTCACGAGCAGTTCGCTCTTGGGCGGCTCCGACTCACCGGTGTACTCCTGTAGCGCGAAGTTGGGAATGCAGGCATCCAACTGCACGCAAGCGGCGGTGCTTACGGGGCTGAGCGGGTTGTGCGGTATCACCTTCACGTGCTGCGCCTCAGCCATCGTGGCCACCTTCTTGCAGCCGGACAGCCCGCCGCACAAGCACAGGTCGGGGCGAACGTATGCGCACGCCCTCGCCTCGAGCAACTGTTGGAACTCGTATATCGTCGTGAATCGTTCGCCGGTGGCGATCGGCAGGTTGCCGCGGCGTTGCACCTCGCCCATCACGTCGGGGCTGTCCGGCAGCATCGGGTCTTCGTAGAAGTACGGGTTGAACTGCTCGAGCCGCCGGCCTAGCGAGATCGACTCGGACGGGTTCATCTGCCGGTGAATCTCGACGCAAATGTCGATGGCAGGTCCCACGGCTTCGCGAACAGCCGCCACTCGATTGACCGCCTCGTCCGCCCATTCGGAGTAGGTGCGGTGGAGCCAGAAGCGGGCGCCGAACGCAGCAAATCGAACGGCTGAGAATCCCGCTTTCACCTGCTCCACGGCATCGGCGGCCAGGTCCTCGGCCGTGTCCCCACCCACGTGCATGTAGCAGCGCACCTTGTTACGGGTAAGACCTCCCATCAACTCATAGATCGGCACGCCGAGCCGCTTGCCCTTGATGTCCCACAGGGCGATGTCTATGGCCGAAAGGGCGCCCTGCACCACCGAGCCCATGAAGTGGGAACTGCGGTACAGGTACTGGTAGTGGTGCTCGATCCGCGACGGGTCCTGGCCAACGAGATAAGGCGCGAACGTCTTCACCATGGTCTCGGTCGGCCTCTGCCAGCCGTGCACGCCCCCCTCTCCCACGCCAACCGTCCCGTCCTCGCAATGCACCCTCACGATCAACCAACGTTGCCACAGGATGGTCTCGATCTTCTCAATGCGCGTCGGTTTCATTGTTCTCTCCAGATACTCCGGATACTCCGGCCGGATAACCCTGTCGAATTGCAAATTGTAGAGGCGACACTAGACGCCGCGGGCCGCGATGACAAGCCTCGACAGGAAATTCGCTCGCCTCGGCCGTTCCCTGACGGCGTCTACGGACGGACTCGCCCCATGGCGATCCATATCCCGACGCCCATCCCGGCGAGCGCCACAATGTTCCCTAGTGCGTTGTTGTTCAGACTGGGCGACATGAACAGCACCAGGGTGGCGGCGATGTACGCCAGGAATACCGACAGTCCGGAGATGTACTGAAAACGCTTGTCGAGCTTGTAGCCGACCACCCGCCGAATCGCTTCACCGGTGACGTATCCGATTGCGATAAAGCCAACCAGCGCGCCAAACACGGCGCCACGCGGAAACCGGTCCATCAGCAAGAGAATTCCGACCAACGCAGGTCCGGTTATCGCGGCGGTTACCGCCCCGGCGAGGATGGCCTTGACGATGTTCCCGCGGGACGTCTCCTGCATCGGACTGCGGCCTATGGCGGCGCAAGACGGGCAACGGGAGCCCACCGGGGACTGCACAAGGCATGACGGGCAGATGAGCGCGCCGCATCGGCCGCACCTCAGGCTCGTCTCGACCTCCGGGTCCCTTGGGCAGTAATGAGTATCGTGCATATTTGTCATACGGACATCCCCGATCGACGGGCGTTAGACGGCCTCAAGACTGTGGCCCCCTGTAGACCCAGTCCTTCCTCAACGTTATGTCGCGGTCGAACACAATGCGATTCCAGATTAGTCTGCCCATCGGTATGCTCTCTCCGCCTCCCTCGGTCGATCGGTTCGACGTCAGGCGTTTTATCACCGTAATCAGAAGGAAACCCAGGCAAAACGCAATTATCTCGACCTCTTTCCCCATCAGCAGCGCCCAGACCGGAAGAAAGAGGGCGGCGACGCCCCACCATACCGCGCTGTCCTTTCGACGCGTGGCCAGCCATCCTGCGCCGGCTACCGCGCCGTACGCGAACACCAGGGGGTAGTGCAGGGTCACCAGCACGCCCAGCACAGTGGCCATTCCCCTGCCTCCGCCGAATCTCAACCACATCGACCAATTGTGCCCGAATATGCTGGCGAATCCAGCCGCTACCTCGACCGATAGCCCCAGGCCCAGTACCTTGTCGGAGGCGATCAGCACCGGAAGCAGACCCTTGATGTAGATGTCGAAAAGCACCACCGGCGCGGCCCATCGCTTGCCGACGTGGACGGCAAAATTTGAGATGCCGATGTTGCCGCTGCCGTACTTGCGAATGTCGATGCCCTTCACGACACGCGCAAGGTAGTAGGCGGACGGGAAAGCGCCCAAAAAGTAAGCGCCGGCAATCAACAGGACGGTCGCCAGCATCTCCATGGCTACGCGTACAGGGGTCTTGTGGGGACGAGGCCGACCCCGTTCCCGTGCATCGCTTTCGCCCGTTCAAACAGGAGCTTTGCGGTGTCCGGCGGCGGACCGAACATGCCGGGCTTCACCTCGTTCGCATATCCGAACGCATGATAGTCGCTGCCTCCGCATTCGATCAGGCCGTTTTGCTTGGCGATCGAACGGTAACCGGCCTGCTCTTCGGGGCCGTACTTTTCGGCATACACCTC
>JAKZUY010000248.1:0-8264 GCA_047516345.1 Dehalococcoidia bacterium
GGGTACGTTTGGTCAATGAAACAGACGCGTTGCTTCCGGTTTTCGGCTTGCTCTCCGAGGCGAACTCCTGTCGCATCCCTGGGTCACACTCACGTGCGACCTTTAACGGGCCCCGGGCCACCCAGGCCAGGGTTGGCCGCCACGCCCACGTTGGCAGCATGTCAAAGTCATTCCCTTGCCCGTTCGGCCGCGAGGCCGGGGGGTTGGGAATCCGTGTTTCACCCGCGTCCTCTTCCAAAGGCGGACGCGTCCTTTCTCAGTTGTAACGGGCTTTAATACAAGGTGAGGATCACCTCGATAACCGCGGAGTTGTCCCCCGTTACGTCCGATAGGGTTGGTTGGCATGGACATCGTTTATCGACACGACTTAGGGTGATATTAGAACGTGTGTTCTGGTTTGTAAACAGGGGGATGTCACAGAGGTCCCCGATCGGAGTCGGGGATGACGGGGGGGGCACGCCCGTGGGTTCCGGCCTTCGCCAGAACGACGGATGTGGTGGGGGTGGGGTATGTCGTGGAGATCTCCGATCGGGGCCGGAGATGACGGAGGTGGAGGCCCTCAACTGAACGACCTGGCACATGAGAAGATACGTAGATCAAGTCAAGAAGGAGGTGGCACATGAACATCCGGACGATCGCGGCGAAGGGGGGCAAGGGCGGCGGCGGCGCCAACCCGAACTTCCCGAGCAGGACAGGTAATCCGTCCGGGCCAGGGAGGGGCAACAACCCTCCCAAAAGATAGTGGCCGACGGTTTGCATGCTCCGCGGCAGGCCGTTAACGGCACGGCGCCTTTTTCGCTCGGCGCCTGGTTCCGCGGTGGCTATTCGTCCCGGCCACTGTCAGACTCAGCAGGTCCGTCTGCGCAGCGTTTCGGCAGCTTATGAACACCGCCCTAATCTGGCCGGTTTGGGCCATGAGCCACGACCGGCGTGACGCTTGCCGCATGGTGCGGACCAAACAGGCGTTCTCCTGCCAGATCATGGCCGGGAATCGCCGTATTTCGCCGCGGACTCGCCCAGGGCACTTGCGACTTCCTTGATTCGAGTCAGACTGGCTGAGGCGTAGTCGGTGGCCTCATACCGCTGTATCTGTTGTTCCTTTAGACCAATTCGCTCCGCAAGGTCTTTCTGACTCAGTCCTTGTGCGATCCGTGCCTTGATTAGGACAATCGGCAGATCAGCGATCACGTTCAGCCCGTCCGGCTGGAACCCGCCAGCCTTCAGAGATTCGTATTCGCGCAACTCACTCCTTAGGTCTGCAAGCTGGCTCTCGACCGCGTCCTCTTGAGCCTTGGCGATAAGGGGACGTATTGCCCTGTCCTCGCCGCGGCGCTGTCTGAGGCTGTGAAGCGACCGTGAGAATCGACTTGCCTGGGCTTTGGTGATCCAGTATTGCCTTTCGTTCTTGATCATGTGAGGCCTCCCAGGTCTATGGCGATGATCCCTTTAGGTTTTCCGGTGTCCTTGTCTGACTGGAAGAATTCCAAAAACGACAGCCCGTCTGTGTCAGCGGCAACGGACGCGGGGAACAACTCCCCCATGTACTTTGCCTTCTGCGTGGCCCGCCCGGGATCGAAAGTCAATAGGACGGGGTCGAGAACCGCCGGTTCGACGCCCGCTTCCTCCCAACAAGCATCGTAGTCGTTCGGCATGTTCTTGCTGGTCACGAAACTCCCGTCGACGTACACGGTCCGGCAACCCGCGGTTTTCAAATTCTCCAACGCGGCCCTGAGTCCTGATATGAGCCGCAGTCTCCAAGGGTTGTCCCCGAATCTTTTAACCAATTCATCCCAACTGGCGCGGTGCACTCCACGGGGAAGGAGCCCATCTGCTTCAAACTGGGGTACCATAACACAATATTATAGTTGTGTTGTAGGCCTGTAAAGGATTTGGCCATACGTCGGGTAAGCGTGAGTTTGGCGCTCTCGGGCAGGAAGTTCAAGCTCCAATGAGCCAGCGAAAGGCGCGGGTCTCGCTAATTGGTAGGCTCAGGATCGTTCTTATTTGTCGCCATCGCCAAATATGCTTATCACAACCTGTCACTCTTGGTTAATCCGAGAATTTCCGGGTCAGTGATCGGCGGGACCGCGCGATTTAAGCAGATCTGCCGGTCTCCCCGCCCCCCAGACCCTTACGACCTAGTTGGTTCAAGGGTCACTGGCCGAACCGGACATCCCCGCGAACCGCTGTTCTATTCGACCGATCAGGAGCAAGACGCCGATGGCGACGAGCCATATGAAGATGGCGTTCCCGCTGATCTGGTGCATGACGGTCGCGGAATCGAACCAGATGAATTGCATTGAGATACCGACGGCGGCCGATAGAACCGAGGTGTACCTCAGGAATCCCCCGGCTCTCCACAGGTAGGGCGTTGCAACTATCAGCGCCAATCCCATCAGGGTGAAACCTATCTTTCCCGTGAGCCATCGGAGAAGGTCTATCGTCTCCGTTGAGGTGTCGACAGTGCTGAGGATGGCGGTATCGGACGCGTTGGATACGGATGCTGCCAATGCGATGGCAGATGCGCCTGAAACGACGGTAACTATGCCCGACACCAGGAATAGGGCAGGGACAAGCGGTGTGGCAAGCCGCTCCCGGATGATCCAGGTTCGCAGCAGGTACCAGGCGGCGGCCATCAATGTTACGCCCGACAAGATTCTGGCCGCTCCGCTGACACCGTACATCGCCCTGTTGTTTGCGATAGCGAACAGCGACTCTGCCAGCGTCGGCTGGTCCGCATCGGCCGAGATGCGAGCGAACACCATCACAACCGTGGCAGCGGCTGTCAGAAGCAGGAAGATTCCCGCCATGCGGGCGGCGTGGTCCCGGGGTCGATGGGCAGCGCCTTCGAGCGGGGGATGGGAGTTTGGCGGCGGAGTTTTCATGTGTTCAAGTACCTACGCTGACATCTGTTCGGGGATGTTCCCCGACACGCGGAGTTGCTGTTGGATGTGTGTTGACTAAGTTTCCACGCGTACGCGGCTACCGCTATGGGGTTGATTGGGCGTCGGTTTTCCAGGGTCCGGTACTCGCTCGAGTCCGGAGATCCGATACCGGGGCGTGACGTGAGTCTGACCAAGAGAAAGGCAACTCATCGACCCAGGGATGTGCTTGGTTATCTCCACAGAGGCGAGGTAGCTGCCCACGCCGATTGCGGCAGGCTTGCCGGCGCGCCGGGCGGACCCGACGCGACTCTGTTTGCGACCGTCACGTTCGTCGATCAATTGTATGCGAATGCGCGGCCAGCAGAGACGGAACATGTCCGACAAGTCCGGCGGCGGGCGAGTTATCTCCGGGTCCTTCGTCGTCCGGAAGCGCGGTGACTGGAAGCCCGCCAACGGGCGTCTTCTGTTGGAACAGATATCCGGCACGGATACCCGAGTAAATGACGCGCGTGCGCGAGGACATGGCAACGGCGCCAGTTGTTTCAGCGTCTGTGGCGACTCGGCGCGATCCCGAGCTCTGTGCCTGGGTAATTGGGCGCCGCCCAATCGCAAACCATCAACTGTTTGGCCGGTTGGCGCTGTTTTCCGTTGAGAGATACGAGGTCGCAAATCTTTCGATTCATGTACACGTCCATTCCCGCCGATATGGGTGCGGCAATTTTGACAAGGATTCTGAAACGGGGTAACGTCCGGTCCCAACCGAGACAAATCAAATACTCGGAGGAGTTCAAAAAATGTCAGTTCGCCGTATTAAGTGGATTCTGTTGCTGTCGGTTGCAAGCGTTGCCTATGCGTTAGTCGCGTGTGGGGGCGACCAGACGCCAGTAGTAGAACGCATAGTCGAGACTGTAATAGTCGAGAAGTCCGTCACCCGCCTGGAGAAGGTAGTCGAGACGGTCGTCGTAGAAAGACAGGTCGCCGGCCAAACCGTCAAAGTAGTGGAGACAGTCGTCGTCGAGAGGCCTGTCACTCGCGTGGAGAAGGTTGTCGAGACGGTCATCGTAGAAAGACAGGTCGCCGGCCAAACCGTCAAAGTAGTGGAGACGGTCGTCGTCGAGAAGCCCGTCACCCGCGTGGAGCAGGTAGTCCAGACCGTGGTGGTAACCACCGAGAAAGTCGTCGAAAAGATGGCCCCCGGTGAGTTTTACGGCGAGGTGGTAGCAAATAACACCGACACGCCTGCGGGGAAATTCTCCAACCAGGTACCTTTGCACTACTTGATGCACTATTACGGCTTCACAGAGCCGCTGATGAGGGCAAATCACTCGCCCCCACCTAACTACTCACGGGTTCCTTCCGGAAACGGTATCGCGGAGTCCTGGGTCGTTGCGCCGGATGGCAGCCAGATCACCTTCAAGATCCGCGAGGGCATTGAGTTCCACGAAGGTTGGGGACCCCTGACTGCTCACGACGTCGGATTCAACTTCGATGAATGCTGGCTAGAGGGAATCACGTGCGCATCCCGCGCAGGCGCCGAACAGTTCGTGGACAGCTGGGAAGTAGTCGACGACCGGACATTCGTGGTCAACGTCAAAGAGTCCGGGTTGGTTCCGGAGTGGTGGGACGGAGTATTCGGCAACACCGCCTATCAGGCCATCCAGATGTTCTCGAAGAAACTCTTCGACGACTTGGGTTACGACCAGGCCGTTGACGTTCCGATCGGCACGGGTCCGTTTGGGATAGTGGAGTGGGTCGCAGACTCCCACATCATCCTTGAGCCGGCTTTCGACCGGCACTGGCGCCGAACGCCGCAGATCGCCCGCGTAACAGTCAGGGAAATCCAGGAGCCTTCGGTCCTGATCGCCGCGATGAGGACCGGTGAAGTGGACATAGGCAAGGTCCCGCTGAAGTTCATCAACTCCACGTTGCGGGCCATTGCAGGCGCCAGGACACAGGGGCTGGGCGTACCTAACAACCAGACGTTCATCTTTGCCGGCAACTACTGGTCTTCGACCGAACCGGGAAGCGGAGCTACTGAAGACAACCACGGACCAATCGGGGCCCGTGCGGGATTCCTTCCGGACAGCGATCACCCGTGGATCGGCGACCCGTCAGATCCGGCCTCGATGGAACGCGCTCGCAAAGTGCGGGAAGCATTGAGCATCGCGATAGACAGGGCGACGATCGTCGACAAGATCCAATCAGGGATAGGCCGCCCGTACTACTCGAACATGAACTCGCACCCCGGCGATGACGCGTGGCAGGAGTCGTGGAAGATCCCTTACGATCTCGAACGGGCCAAGCAACTGTTGGAGGAAGCTGGCTACGGGGACGGATTCAAGTTTACGACGCACGTTGCGCCGGACCGTGAATGGGAACCTGAAGTCGGAGCGGCCGTCGCCCAGTACTGGCGCGAGCTTGGGCTCGACGTTCAGGTGGACAACACCACCTACATCACGGCAAGGCCGCAGTTGGTGGAGAGACAGAAGGACAACCCCTGGATGATTCACACCGGCACAGGCCAGACCCTGGACGCCGCCGGGATTTTCGCCTGCTGCTTCAAGCCGACCGGTGGGTTCAACTTCGGCATAGAAATGCCTGACGAGATCTGGCAAAAGGCGGAGATGAACAACGACATTGTGAACACCACGCGCGAGGAACGTATCGCCAGAAACATTGAGATCCAGAACTTCTTCTCGGACAACTGGCTTACGGCGCCCATAGCGCAATTGCCAAACACGTACGTCGTTCGCCCGGAGATAGCGGAATGGACCCCGTACATGGCGCAGACGCCGGAATTCAACTCGCCCGAGACGATCAGGGTTAACCGCTAGGCCAGGTGTTCAACGTCACCCGTTTCACAATCGACATAACGTACAGGCCCCGGAGTATCGGCGAACTTCACGCACGTAGACCCCCGGAACAGGACATGGCGTGGCCCGATTTCTGATCAGGCGCGCCGTCCTTGGCCTGTTCGTCATGTGGTTCGCCACGATTGTTGTCTTCTCCCTTTCCCGGGCGGCGGGAGACCCTCGATACCTCTTCGTCAGCGAATACTCGACGAGGGAGCAGTGGGACGAGTGGGGCGTGCGCTTTGGTCTGGACCGCCCTTACCCGATGCAGTACCTCATCTGGCTGGGTAGTGCAGTGAAGGGCAATTTCGGCGAATCGATCTATTTCAACGACGAACCGAAAAAGATCATTGGCGGCCGGTGGCTGGCAACGGACCAACTCGCTGTCGGCGCATACACGTTCGCCCTCGTCGTTGGAGTGCCGCTGGGTGTCTGGTCTGCGATATCCCGCGGAACGATCTTGGACCTTCTGGCGCGCAGCATCGCCCTTGTGGGCCAGGCAATGCCGGGATTCTGGCTTGGAATCATGCTTATTCTGCTGTTCAGCGTGCAACTGAATCTGCTGCCCACGTCCGGTTTCGGGGGATGGAAGCACCACGTTTTGCCCTCCATAACGCTGGGTTGGTTTCCGGCTGCCGGCATCCTTCGTCTCGTAAGGTCCTCGATGCTCGACACTCTCGATTCCGAGTACATCAAATTCGCACGGGCAAAGGGCGTATCCGGCCGGAAGATCATCTGGAAGCACGGGTTACGTAACGCGGTGATCGTGCCGCTGACCTACGCCGGCATTCTCCTGGCGGCGTTCATCACGGGGGCGGTAGTAACCGAGACCGTGTTCTTCTGGCCGGGCCTGGGCAGGCTATCCGTACAGGCGGTTTTCAACACCGACTTCCCGATGCTCAGCGCGCTGGTGCTTTTGTTTACAGCCACATTTCTCGTAGTCAACCTCGCAATTGACCTGCTGTACCTGGTAATAGACCCCCGGATCAGGATTCAGTGAGTACTCGGGCCGACATGAGTACGGCGGCAGGTATCCGACCGCGTATATGGATCACCGCCGGTAAGGTGGGCTACGTCCTGCGTAGGTGGCCGGTACTCCCGATTATCATCCTGGTGGCCGTCACAGTGGCCGCCGTTTTTGCGCCGTTGATTGCGCCGCACGATCCGTTGTTGGGCCAACTGATCGATGAACGGGAGCCTCCGATATGGCATGCCGACGGGAGCGCCAAATTCCTGCTGGGCACCGATCCACTGGGCCGGGATATCTTTAGTCGCATAGTCTATGGATCCCAGGTTTCGCTAAAGCTGGCCGGCGCCGTCCTTGCCGTTGGGACAGTCGTGGGAACACTGATCGGCCTGATATCCGGATGGTACGGGGGCCTGACTGACGAACTCCTGATGCGGCTGGCCGAACTGAACTTTGCCGTTCCCTTTGTGCTGGTTGCCCTGGCTTCGGCCGTCGTGTTCGGTCCGAGTTTTGGGCTCATGGTCATCTTGCTTAGCATCTACAGTTGGGCGGGTTTCGCTCGTCAGATCAGAGCCGAAGCGCTCCGGCTAAAGTCCGCCGACTACGTCGCCCTCGCCCGCGTGGCCGGCGCGTCGGTCCCTCGCACACTGATTCGGCACATATTCCCCGGAGTCGTCAATACGGTCTTGGTGCTCATGACCCTGAACCTGGGCCAGCTTATCCTGGCTGAGGCGGGGCTCAGTTTTCTTGGGGTAGGAATACCGGGCCCAACTCCCGCATGGGGCAGCATGGTCGCCGATGGCCGGGACTACATATCCGAGAATTACTGGATTGCTCTCTTGCCCGGACTCGCCATATTTTTCGTGGTGTACGCTATGAATTTCATGGGTGATTGGCTCAGGGACCGCTGGGATCCCAGACTCCGGCAACTCTAGGCGGCCGCCATAACATAGGGCCTGCTGGCGGGTTGCGCGTACCCTGCCGGAAGGGTCAGGAAGACCTCCGCAGGTGGGCGGGTTGGGTACAAGCTAACCCCTCGGGCCAGGCAAACAGGTTCGAATGAGAGGTTACGGGCGTCCACATAGCCGCTCGTCTGTGCCCGGACAAGGACGATGATCCGTTCACCGTAGTCGGAGACTGCCTTATGCCCAACAGTGGCGCATACATATTTGCTGAGAATTCGTCTCGATTCGTGCGCGCAGAACACGGGATATGGGTACACTGCCTTTTGCCAATCCCATCGAACTTGTCGACCCTTCGGGATGTCCCAATGTCCCGGTTCCGGGTAGCTGCCGGTCTCGGTTGCGGTTGGAGGTTTTCTGACAACGCAACTGTCCGGAGCGCGGAAGTTGTCGATGCTAGGCGCCGACGGTACATAATCAACAGATCATATGGAGGAACGAAGTCCTATGAAATGGAGAGTCGCTTTCGCGCTGATGGCCGTTACGGCCATGTTTTTTGTCTTTGCCGCATGCCAATCTGATGAACCTGCAGAGGTCGTCGAAACCGGACGTCTCGAAACGGTGAAAGAGCGCGGCAAAGTGATCTGCGCCAGCCGCA
>JAKZUY010000249.1:0-3182 GCA_047516345.1 Dehalococcoidia bacterium
AATCACACCAACCTACGAAAGGTGGTCAGCCAAAACAATGAAGATTATTCAGCCCTATCACACGGGGTTTGTGGTGAGTGACATGGAGAGGTCGATCGACTTCTACACCAACGTTCTCGGTATGCGGGTGGAGCGGCAACCGGCCGAGGTGTCCTCCTCCTGGCTGGCCGACGTCGTCGGATACGACAGAGTATCGATAGTCCTGGGCATGGTGGGAGTCGGCAGCGGCAGTTCGATCGAGTTGCTCCAGTACAACAAGCCGAATGGCGGCCGCAGAGAACATCTGGACGACCGAAACAGGGTGGGCTCGGCACACTGCGGCATGCTCGTCGACGACGTCCTCGCCTGGTACGAGCACCTGAAGGCGAATGGCGTTCGTGTCACCGGTCCGCCGACGCTGCGGGATGTCGGTTACCCATGGGGCAGGTACGCGGTGTACTTTCAGGACCCTGATGGCAACTGGCTCGAGTTTGCCGAGCGTGCCCCCAGGCCGGAGGGTTCAGCGGAGAATTAGCGGGGCCGGTTCACACCAGATTTACGTATTCCCTCCCCCTCGACGGTCATTCCCAAACGGGGCTGAGCGCCGTACTGCCATTCCGAGCGTTTCCGCACCGCCCATCGGGCGACCACAAGGGATCGCCCCTGCAAGACGCCCGTTGGGGTAGGGAGCCGTAACTGCGGTTAGCATCGTATTCGCGCCGCAGGTCCCACTCATCAGGCAACCATACGCAGGGGCGCCTCTCGTGGGCGCGCGTGAGGGCGACATGAGTTGTCGCTACACTTGGAGGAAGGGCGATTGCACCAGGCCGGAGGTGCGGCGGTCATAACCATCTCGGATAGCCAGGCGTGTTGAATCGACTTCAAAAAAACATTGCGAAATTCCGGGGACGCCGGGTCGAAATCTCCCCGTCCAAGGACGCCATGAGCCACTACCGGCGCGGCGTAGCGGCCTCGGATGCAGGGCGTCATGAAGACGCGTTGAAGGAGTTCACGAACGCCATCCTCGTTGCCCGCGTAGACAGTCACATGAACCACCACCGCGGCCGGGCCCTGGCGGAACTTGGCCGCCACGAGGAGGCGATCCGCGACTACGACGTGGCGGTGCGCGCCAATCCCCGCTATCCCGACACCTACCTCGACCGGGGCAATTCACATAACGCCCTCGGACACCGGGAATCGGCGCTCAAGGACTACTCGGAGGCCATCAGGCTGCGTACCGACTTTGCTGAGGCGTACGCCAATCGCGCCGTGGTCCACTCCAGGCTGGCCGATCCAGCCGCCTCCGATGCCGACGCGGCGCGGGCAATAGACCTCGGCATAGACCGGTCGCGGCTCGAAGAACTCATGCAGGACGCTGACGCTACCCGGCGGACCGGGTAGTCTTCGGCCCGGCCTGATCAAGCCCAGCCGGGGTCAGGCGTGAACCGCTTCGCCATCGACGGCGAGTCCGGCCTCTTTCAACGCCTCGCTGAGCGTCGGATGGGCGTGTGTCAGCGCCCCGAGTTCCACGTTCGTGCCCTCGAGCAGCCTCAGCATCCCCACCTCGCCCACGAGTTCCGTCACGTCCGGCCCGATCATGTGCGTCCCCACTACCTCGCCGGTCTCGGCGTCCGCGATCACCTTCACGAACCCGTCGTAGTCTCCGATCGCTATCGCTTTGCCTGCGCCGCGGAACGGGAACCTGCCGATCTTTACCTCAATGCCCCGTGACTTCGCTTCCGCCTCCGTGAGGCCGATGCTGGCGATCTGCGGCACGCAGTACGTGCAGCGGGGCATGTCCGAGTAGTCGGTGATCTCCATCGGGGAGCGTCCGGCGATCGTCTCGGCGGCGATGACGCCCTGTGTGAATGCCACGTGAGCGAGCGGCAGCTTGCCGGTGACATCCCCCACGGCGTACACGCCGGTGACGTTCGTCCGCATTCCGCCGTCCACCTGAATAAAGCCGCGGTCGGTCTCGACGCCCTGCGCCTCCAGGCCCATTCCGTCCGAATTCGGCTGAACCCCGACGCCGAGCAGGACCTTGTCGCACTCGAACTGCTGTTCAACGCCGTCTGTCTCGAAATTGATCAGCGGCCGGCTCCCCGACGTGTCGACGCCCTTGACCATGGCGCTCGTGGCGAACTTGATGCCCTGTTTTCGGAAGGCCCGTTCGAGTTCGAGCGACACGTCCCAGTCCTCTTTGGGCACGAGGTGCGGCAAAACTTCGAACAGCATGACCTCAACGCCGTATGCGTTGAAGTAGTAGGCGAACTCCACCCCTATTGCACTCGCCCCCACGATACCGATTGCGGCTGGCTTGTCCCGAAGCTCGAGCGCCTGCCTGCTCGTGATGATCGTGTCGCCGTCGATATCGAGGTTCGGCAGGCCGCGTGGCCGCGCTCCGGTGGCGATCAGGATGTTATTGGCGGTCAAGGTTGGGCCGCGCTCGACCTCGACGAGTGTGGAGCTCCTGAGGGTGCCTTTGCCCCGAAACAGATCGATTTTGTTTTTGCGGAGCAGAAATCCGATGCCCCGGGTGAGAGTGGCCGACACCTTGCGGCTGCGATCCACCGCCTTGCCCATGTCGGCGCTGAAATTATCGAACGACAGGCCCCATTCGGCGGCGTTCTTCAACTGGTTGACCAGCTCGGCGTTCTTGAGGAGGGACTTTGACGGGATACAACCCCAGTTGAGGCACACGCCGCCGAGCCCGCCGATGCCGCTGCCGTCGTCCTTCTCAACCACGGCTGTATGAAGGCCGAGTTGCGCGGCCCTAATTGCGGCGTGGTAACCGCCGGGTCCTGCGCCGATGACGACGAGATCGTAGCTGGTGGCTGGCATAAAATAATCCTTCACGGCTGAATAGCGGCTGGCAACCCCTCAATTATAAAGCCGCCCTGTGGTTCCCCGACCGGGGTCGGGGAAGACGGGTGGGCGTCGCCACCGGGGAGACGGGGGATGGCCGGGGTAGGGGGAGATGGTTCGGGCTTGGCGCAGGGGGAGAGGGATGATGAACAGTACGACTCAGGCAGGGTGAACTTCTTAGAGGGCGCCAAATAGTACCCCTTTGTTTTGATTACGCCGCCAATTCAGATCGTTGAGGCGGGTTTGAAACCCGCCGCTACGCTGGTGGGTCCTTCCTGTTCGGACACCTTCATAAGAAGGCCGCCCCGCCACCCCCCTTACACCCGGGTTAGTTCGTA
>JAKZUY010000250.1:0-3529 GCA_047516345.1 Dehalococcoidia bacterium
GTCCAAGACGGGTTGAACCGTCAGGCTCTCGGAGATCTCGAGGTTCTTCCGCACGCTGAAATCGAGCATGTAGACGTTGGGAAACCGTATTTCCCCCTGCGGAGCAGCTTCCACAGTCACCGAACTCTGGTTGAGACCGAACGTGCTTCTTGACGCCCTGACGGTCTGCCTGTCCGGCAATCCCGTGACCGCCTGAAAACTTCCGCTGACATTCACGCCATACGGGAACTCATAGAGACCCGACATCTTGAACTGCCATGGAGAATCCAGATCCATCGGGCCCCGCCGAAACCTGAAATTGGGGTTGTTGAGGTCGGACCTGGAGCTCATGTTGTTCCCCAGATTGATGTCGCCATGGGAATTTCCATGGCTCAGACCGCCCAGCATACTCCATCGGCTGCTGAAGCGTTTGGTCACGGTCAGATCGAAACCATTGAACTGGGCGTCCAGTTCGTCGTAGTTGGACCAGAAGTTGTCTCTCAGGCCTATCGTTGCGGGATCCTGATTCCAGAGGGTAAAGTTTACGCCGCTGATGGTGGCATCTATGGGACTGTAGCCTTCCCGCGGAACGAGTAGATTCTTGACACCAATGTTGCCGCGGTTCTCCCGATGGAAGTAGGCTATTGCTACCCTGATCCCCCCGGGAAACTCGTGCTCCAGCTCAGAGGAAATCTCAAGCGACCAGGGCCGCTTGATATCCGGGTCGTACCGGTTCGCCGTACCGGCGGAAAAGCCGCTCCCCGAGGCGAAGTCAATTTCGTTCAATTGGGGATCCAAATCGCCGTTGAGATCGGCCCAGTCGAGCTCATCGCTGGTCAATCTGACCGGATTCACCCGATTGGTATATGGCCTGCCCAACCCGAGGTCATAACGATTCACCGACAGCTTAAGCGCAGTCCTGCCATCGCCGAAAATATCCCAGATCACCGCAACCCGTGGATTCAGGGTCAGGAAGTCCGGAGGCTCAATCTTGCCGAAAGACTGTTCTACGGGAACAAACGGCGTCACCGGCTGGACGGTCGGTTCGATCCAGCCCTTGGTCTTCTGCACCCGCACACCCAGACTGAGCGTTATCCCTGGGGTTAGCTGCCACTTGTCCGTCACGAAGAACGAATGGTTGCGTTCTTTCTCCACACTTTGCACCGGGGTGTTCCAGACTTCGACGTGATCCGGCACACCAGAGCGATAGACAGCGAGCAGCCCCGATGGGAAGTGCGAGATCCCAAATTCGTTATCCTGGTAAAAGGTGCCCATGTACTGGTACCCGAATTTGAAATCGTGATTCCCAGCATAGTAGCTGATATTGGCGTTTGCGGTGTAGCGCCGGTTCGGCTCATTATTGTAACTAGGGTGGGCCTCTGTAGCCCGTTCCGTGTCTTCGTCGTACCTCGGTATAGCGCCCGATAACAGCCCCCCCACTCCTGGCTGGGGCTGCCGAACGTTAAAGCCATGAAACACTCCGACTGCGAACTCGGTCACAACTACAGGTGAATGAGCTGCGGTCCACCTCAAGCTGTCAAAGGCCTTACCGTTGGGAGCCTGCCGCCGCGTAGCGTTATACGTGCAGAACCGTCCAAAACACCCGAAATTGTAAGACTGCTTCCGGTTTTCCTGGTGATAATAGTGAAGCTGCTGGTATGGGTTGAGCTGCAGCGACAGCTTACCCGTAAAATCATACTTTCGATTATCATCCACGGTCTGTGTGCCGTCCGGATTGTAGCTGCCCAGCTCGGCCTTATTCAGCGAGGAGAGTGCCGCAGATCCGCTGAACCACAACCGGTCGCGAATGATCGGTCCTGTTACACTCGCAACGGTATCGAACATGCCGTAGACCTTTGCCGTCGGTTCCAGGTTCGGATTGGCGGCAAGGATCTCGGCAGGAATGCCGGATATCAGGTCTTGGCGAAGCGCCGGCGTTATGTTGTTCGACTGCAAACTCTCATTGCTGCCGGTAAACTGGAGGCTGCCGTGGAATTGGTTTGTCCCCGTCTTGGTTACCAGGTTGTACACGAGACCGCCCCGTTGACTCTCGGCGCCGGACCTGCCGGTCTGATAGTTGACTTGTTCGAAAACCGCCGGATGGATATACATGGCCAGCGAGGCGCCGGCGTTCAGGGCAGAACCAAACTCCAGGCCATCGATCGTGAACGCTCCTTCAGCACCCTGCGAGGCGCCATGTACGTTGCCTCTCGACTGCGAAAAGGCGTCCGCACCACCGACATCCACCTTGTTCAAGACGATGGCCGGTACCACTTTGGCTATATTCCACAGGTCATTTCTCGACGGCAACACGTCGAGCACCGCGCGGTCCATAACGGTCTGCTGCAACACAGACGTCGTGTCCACCAGCGGTGCTTCTGCGGTCACCGTCACTACCTCTGTCAGTACACCGACCCGCAGCGTCAGATCAACTCGGACGGTGACGTCGGCGTTGACCGAGACGCCATCGCGGACTGCGGTACTGAATCCCGGCAACTCCGCCCTCACGCCGTAACTGCCCGGAACGAGCTGGACAAACTGGTAGACTCCGTTCTCGTTGGTGAGCACCTCTTGACCCTCACCGACTGTTCCAGCAGTCAAAAGAAAGACACTTGTGCCGGGAATCACCGCGCCGGACTCATCTGACACCGAGCCCCGTATCACTCCAGTCCCACTGGTCTGCGCCAGAGCGGCTAGCGACAGGCAGGGCAACAACAGGAACACGCCTATTACGACTCGCGTACTCACTTTCCCTCTCAAGAGATTCATTTAAGCCTCCTTCATCCCAAACGAAAGACGAACTCCGCTATTTGCGTAACTCATTACCTCTGTTCGCAAACTAAATTTCCGGTTCCAACTCTTATATCTCCGCCACTTGATCACGCGCAAGAAAGCAATTGTGATACTTTGTCGCACGCGTACGCTAGAACGCATTCCTCTGAAAGAAACGCTTGGACTGAAAAGGGAACAGGCCGTGGAAGCCGTCGGCTTTGTGAAGCGTATGTGGAGCTCTCCGGCTCTGGCGATCCTGTTTAGAGCGGACGCGAGGGTTGTCCGCCCGGGAGGCCGTTAGGCTAGATTCTTAAGAGTTGAGTTATAAGGGATCCCACGGACCCCCTCTGTGCCAATGTAGATGAGACACCTTCCCTAACGTTAATTAGTGAGCAGGGCGGGAAGGAAGATAACCTGTGTTGGTGATTAAACCAGAAGAGGAGAAAGAATCGCGGGCAACGGAAGGAGCCCGTAGGGCGACTGGAGTTGGGCGCGATTCGGCCGATGGGAATGGTGCCGGTCCGGATCCGGAGGTCGCCGATAAGGCGACGCGTCGACGATTCAGCGCGGAGTATAAGCGCCGGATCGTACGAGATGCCGACCGGTGTACGAAGCCCGGTGAGGGGGGCGCGTTGTGACGCCGTGAAGGGGTGTACTCATCGAGCCTGAGCACGTGGCGTCGGCAACTCGATGCCGGGGAGTTGGCCGGCGTCGGATCGGTCAAACGTGGACCGAAGGCGCAGCCGATAGACCCGCGGGATAAGCGGATTGCGGAGTT
>JAKZUY010000251.1:0-8534 GCA_047516345.1 Dehalococcoidia bacterium
AAGACAGGCTATCGAGGAGAAATGCGCCTTAGTGCAAGGCCTTGTTGCGTGAATGGCGCCACGACTGCCAACCGCCGGTTTAGATTCCTCGGCTTCGCTCGGAATCACTATGGCATTGTGAAGGCCCGGCAAGGAGATGAAAGTGGTTGGCTCCGAGAGCCCGTGCGCGGATTTACGTGACCCCGGTATTTGCGTGGCCCCGCTCCCCTGGATTCCGGATCAAGTCCGGAACGACGAGGGAGGGCCAGCCGCCTTCGATACATCCATCCCCACCCACCAGAGATTGGGACGCCCGCGCCCGTCAGATTCAGATGCCATGCGGGCATCAAAACTCAGAGTGAGACCGGGCGCGCCGTGGTGCGCCTTGAATGTCCATGCCTATGTCCTGCAAGCCCGTGATAGCCTACAATTGGAGTCACTCCCTCCGCCAATGAGCGGCATTGGTCTCTCGTCTACGTTTTCGGCAACATCACCGGCCTCTGGCCTGCCGAATACGCAGAACCGGCAACCCCAACTCTGGAAATAGGTCGAAACGAGCCGAAGAATCAGGTCTTCCGGTAATGGCTACTTATAATCTTTGGACCGCTGGTTGCCAGATGAACAAGGCCGACTCCGAGCGCCTTGCAAGCGGGCTTGAGCAACTGGGATTTGAGACCTGCGCCACGCCCGAGAAGGCAGATATCGTGGTGCTCAACACCTGCGTGGTACGCCAGTCGGCTGAGGACACGGCAACCGGCCTGCTAGGTCGCCTGCGCCCCATCAAGCTCGCCCATCCGGAACGCGTCATCGCCGTTATGGGCTGCATGGTCGGACCGAAGCAGGTCGAACTTCGCCGAAGGTTTCCGCAGGTCGACGTGTGGGCGCGGCCGCAACAGTTCGCGCCGATCCTGGAGGTCGCCGCCGTAAGGTCGGGGGCGGACATGGAGGGCTGCCTCGATTCACTGGTTCCCGCCAGGCCGGGGGTGACTGCATTTGTGCCGATCGTTCACGGCTGTGACAAATTCTGCTCGTTTTGCATCATTCCGTACCGGAGAGGTCGAGAGACCAGCAGAGTGGTTGACGACGTTGTTCGCGAGGTGACGTTACTCGTAAGGCGAGGCGTGCATGAGGTGACTTTACTTGGGCAAAACGTAGATTCGTACGGTCAGGACCTGTCCCCGCGCAGGGACCTGGCCGACTTGCTGTACGAGGTGAACGCAATCGAAGACCTCGAACGGATAAGGTTCCTGACTTCGCATCCTAACGACATGTCCCGCCGCATTATTCAGGCCGTAGCGGACTTGCCAAAGGTGTGCGAGTCGGTCAATTTGCCTGTGCAGGCCGGCGACGACGCAATCCTTGCCGACATGCGCCGTTCGTACACACGCGGGCAGTATCTGGAGAAGGTTCAAGAGGTCAGGGAGACCATTCCCAACGTTACTCTGACCACTGACTTGATCGTCGGATTCCCCGCCGAAAGTGAAGAACAGTTCTCCAATTCACTCGAAATGTTGGAGTTGGTTCGATTTGACAAGGTCCACGCCGCGGCTTACTCGGAGAGGCCGGGAACCTTGGCCTCAAAGCGATTGCCAGACAGCGTTGAACGGCTGGAAAAGAAATCGAGGCTGGCCAGTGTCAGTAAACTCCAGGAGCGAATACAAGGCCAGTTAAACAAAGTCCTTGAAGGTCAAAAATTCGATGTCTTGGTTGATGGGCGCACCCGGGGGAAGCTACAGGGACGCACCAGGGGCGATAAAATTGTCTATATGGATGGCGGAGATTCTCTGATCGGCCAAATGAAACAGGTCGAGATAACTGCGACCACACCATGGTCCCTTCAGGGAGAGTTAACAGAGACGAGCAAGACGGTGGCGTCCGTAGCATGATGGAGCGTCTGCAGTGGCGCCGCGATCAGGCCCGGACAGCAATTCCTGAAACGGAGTCGTCGTGACAACCGCAGCTAACAGAAGATCCCGGACGGTGGCAATACCGATCACCGAGCTTGAACAGTCGGCATTTTGCCAAACGTCGGGCAATCTACGCACGCGCACGCTGGAAGAGGAGTTCAAGTCAGGCGTCAGGTGGCAAAAAGTGCCTGTGCGCTACCTGAAACTCTCGCCCGAAGAACTCGATTCGGGCATCAAGGAGGCGCGGGAAACGCTGGCAGACCAACTGATTATCCTGGGCCATCACTACCAACGGGATGACGTGATCAAGTATTCGGACTTCCGCGGGGACTCCTACAAGCTGTCCAAGATGGCCGCGGCCGAGCGAGATGCCAGCTTTGTGGTGTTCTGCGGTGTCCATTTCATGGCCGAGACCGCGGACATACTGACGTCGGTCAACCAAAACGTGATTCTGCCGAACATGGCCGCCGGTTGCTCCATGGCCGACATGGCGAGGAGCGACGACGTAGAGGATGCTTGGGACGATATCGCCTCGGTCCTTGGCGGCGGCGATGAGATCGTCCCTATCACCTATATGAATTCAACTGCCGCGATCAAGGCCCTATGCGGCCGAAATGGGGGCGCAGTTTGCACCTCCTCGAACGCCGCGGAGGTGTTCGAATGGGCGTTTCAGCAGTCCGGCAGGATACTCTTCCTTCCGGACCAGCATCTCGGCCGCAATACAGGCCTGAAGTTGAGCGTTGAGACGAGCGAGATGGTCGTCTGGAACCCCTTCCGGGCCATGGGCGGATTGACGCCTGAGCAGATCAGGCGCGCCAGGATCGTACTTTGGCAGGGCCACTGCTCCGTCCACACACGCTTCACGGTCGATCAGATTCGACAGGCACGAGACGCCCACCCTGACGTAAATATCGTCGTCCATCCCGAATGTACGATGGAGGTGGTTCAAGAGGCGGACATGAACGGGTCTACCGAGTTCATTGTGCGCTCCGTAACCGATGCCGAACCGGGCACAACTTGGGCGATCGGGACAGAGATCAATCTGGTTAACCGGCTGGCGCAGGAGAACCCTGACAAGACGATTTTCTGCCTGGATCCGGTGATCTGTCCCTGCGCGACCATGTATCGAATTCATCCGGCGTATCTACTCTGGGTACTTGAAGGGTTGATGGCCGGCCTTGTAATAAATCGTGTTCGAGTAACGGGCAATGATCGGGACGATGCGACTAAGGCGCTAGAGCGAATGCTCGAGATCGGTGGATAACAGGGCTTCCAGCCCGACGTTACCGCCGCCGGGCGTGCTTGAGTCGGTGATTGACCGGGCGCTTGAAGAGGACCTGAGCGCCGGAGACGTCACGACCTCAGGCCTTATTCCTGAGCGCCTGACCGGCGAGGCGCGGTTCGTCGCACACGAACGCGGCGTGCTGGCGGGCCTACCGGTGGCGATGGCGGTGTTCAGAAGGGTTGACCCTTCGCTGAATACGACTGAACTGGTGTCTGACGGGGATACGATCGAAGCCGGCGAGGCGGTGGGGACCGTGTCGGGGAGTTTTGCGAGCATTCTGATGGCGGAGCGAACGGCGCTCAACTTTCTGCAACGGATGAGCGGGATCGCGACGCTGACCTCCAGATTCGTCGATGCGGTGAGCGGCACGGGAACCGAAATCCTCGACACACGCAAGACGGCGCCAGGGCTACGCGCTCTGGACAAGTACGCCGTGGCGGCCGGCGGCGGACGAAACCACCGGCGGAACCTTGGGGACGGCGTGCTGATCAAGGACAATCACATCGCGGCGTTGCGAGCCGACGGCGAGGGCACCGCGAAAATCATCCGCATCGCCCGCGACAATGCTCCTTATACCGTGAAGATTGAGATCGAAGTGGAGTCAGTGGACGAAGCCCGCGAGGCCGTCGACGGGGGCGCCGACATCGTCATGCTCGACAACATGTCGCTTGGCGAAATCAGGGAGGCCGTCCGGATCGTCAAAGGCCGATGCCTGACCGAAGTTTCCGGCGGCGTGACACTGGATCAAGTTGCCGAGATCGCCGCGACGGGGGTCGACCTGATATCGGTCGGCGCTTTGACCCACTCGGTAAAGGCCCTGGACATCGGTCTCGACGTGGAACCGGTCGTTACGACCTGATTCGGCGTTATTTTGAATTGCGATAGCGGGTCCAGCGCGAACCAGACACTGGAAACAGCGAAGCGGCAGCGATCGATCGGGATTCGCGGCAACTGCTACGCGATCGCGGCGGCTGTGTTCCTGATGGCGCTGGCCGTCAGCACGGCTTGCTCACAGAAGCAGGGTGAACCCACGCCCACCTTTCCGCCGCTTGTTACCGCTACGGCTACGGCGATTTCGCCCACCGCTACAATCGCTCCGTCCCCGCAACCGGCAACCAAGTCCCCTGCGCCGACCCCGGGCGCAGCGCCAACCGTAACTGCCGTCCCTGAAACAACCGCGACCGCTCCAGAGTCAGCTGCCGCGGGGACTCCCCGCGGCGATGACTCTCCGCTAAACCCTGATCCGATACCGACGCAAGTCGTCGCGACCGGATCGGTCAACCGAATCGCGATTGCCGGAAACGACGGGACCGTCTACACAGTCAACCCGGATGGTACTGACAAACGGCGAGTCTCTCCGGAGATTGCCGCCCGGGACGACTCTGTCTTTGCAGGCTCATTTACATGGCCTGTGTGGTCGCCGGACGGCGGCAGCATCCTGTTTTCGGCTATCAGGCCGTCTCTGCCAGCCGCGCAGATTAGCCTCATGCGCGCGCCGGCGGACGGCGACGGTCAGGGGGTGACATTATTCGTGGACCACCCTGAGACGCGGGGGATCGGGAACGGAGTGCCCCACTATGCCATGTGGTCTCCCGACGGAGGTCGAATCGCGGTCATTGCCGGAACTGGGGAACAATTGATTACGGCGACTTTCGACAGTGAGACCGGCGATAAACGGTACATGGTCGCGACGGGAGCCCCGGTGTACCTGGACTGGGGCCCGCGTTCATCAAGTCTCGTGATCCACGTCGCGGGGTCGTTGTTCATCGTCGACCACGACGGTGAGGATAGGGAATTGCTCTTCGATGGACAGGAAATGCGGTTTCTGACGCCCCAGTTCGCTGGCGGTTCTGACCGTTTCCTCCACGGCGATTCGTCATCGGGCAACATCCTGATCCTTATATCCGAGCTTTCGGACGGTGACTCCAGGGTCCTAGGAACGGCTGACGACGTCACCGCGTTCAGGTGGTCGCCTGATGGCGAGTCAGTAGCCGTATTGCGAGGTGAATTCAGCGGCCTCTACGACTCCCTGGCCTTGATCTCACTCGATGATGGCGAAGAAAAGATGCTGATCGAGCGGAAAATCCGCGCCGCGTGGTGGTCGCCCGACGGATCGAAGATTGCCGTAGCTTCGCTTTCGACGCGACTTCGCGGCGGCATTGAATGGTCCGTTTGGGATGTCGCCTCGGGTGAAGAGTCGTTCGCCGCGCTGATGGTCCCGACCCAGGAGTTCAGCTTCGTTCAATCGTTCTTCGAGCAGTACGGCAATTCAACCCGCCTCTGGTCTCCGGACAGCACGCACATCGTTGTTGCGGGGAGTGTAGTGAAAAACGCGGCCGATCCATCGCTGGAGTCGCCGATTCAGTTGCCGGAAACTCTTTGGGAAGAGGTGTGGGTGATAGACGCAAGCGGCATAGATCCACCTACCGTGATAGGCGACGGATACCTCGGGTTCTGGTCACCCACATAGGCTGCGCCATACTGACGGCGCGTCTTCAGCCTCGGCGCGGTTTGCTGCGTTCGGCCGTATCCAACGTGATCGTCACGGGCCCTTCGTTTGTCAGGTCCAAACTCATGCTTGCGCCAAACTCGCCCGTCTCTACTTTCAGGCCGGTCTGTCTGAAGGCATGAATTACCATTTCAAATAGCGGCGCCGAGATGTCGGGGGGCGCCGCGTCGGTGAAAGCAGGCCGGCGTCCTTTTCGCGTTGAGGCGTACAAGGTGAACTGACTGACAAGCAGGATGTCGGCGCCGATTTCGGACGCCGACAGTTCAAACCCCCGCGCCGCATTCGAAGGATCGGGGAACAGCCGCATGTTTACGGTCTTGTTCGTCAGATACTCGATGTCTTCGTCGGTGTCGGTACGCGACACGCCTACGAGGACGACAAGACCCCTGCCTATCGATCCGGTAGTCCGGCTGCCGACGTGGACCGCGGCGTTTGCAACCCGCTGAATTACTGCGCGCACGTTCGGATCAAGGCTTCGCGGATTACCTGGAGGTCAGGAGGAGTCGGCGCTTTCGTTTTTGGAGGCAGAGTCCGATTTCTTCGAAGACTTGGTTTTCTCGGGTTTGTCGTCCGCCTTATCCGAGGAACTGTTGTCCTTTCCAGAACCGCCTCCGGACCGGCCAACGTTGGTGCGGGCATGATCCGTTGTGTAAAACCCGGAACCCTTGTAGTGAACCGCGGGGATAGACAGTTGCCGGTCCGACTCAGCGCCGCACTCCGGACACACGGCCCCCGGTGTGGAGTGGAAACTCTGAATCATTTCAAATATGTGCCCGTTATCACGGCACCGGTAATCGTATCTGGGCAACCCTGCCTCCACGCGAAGACGCGGGCGCAATCGCCCGTGTAATTCGTTCGGCCAGTCAAATCAGCAACTATTATCGCGCACGAACGGCCGCGTGCTCAGCGTAGGCTCGTCAACTCGACGTCGCGGCGCCGAATCCCGTATTCCAGGCCTGCGCGGCTTCCTGCAACCCAACGTCCACTTCGTCCCCGTATCTTAGCCGGTCTCCGCCGACCGTTCCCAAAACGCAGATCGGCACCTCGTGCTGCTCGGCCAAATCGAGTAACTCGCCGATCTTGGCATTATCGACCGATACTACAATGCGAGACTGTGTCTCTCCGAAAAGGCAGGCATCCCACCTATTGGTTAGCGGCGCCGGAATCGTTACGCCATGTCCTCCAATGATCGCAGATTCTGCGATGCTGACCGCAAGGCCGCCTTGTGAACAGTCATGCGCCGAATTTACCAAGCCGTTCCCGATTGCGTCGCGGCACAACGCCTGAACGCGCACTTCAAAAGCGAGATCTATGACTGGCTTGCCACCAATCCAGTTGTGAAGCACGTCGGCCATTTCGCTTCCGGATAGGCCCTCAACTGTGTCCCACGGGGCACTCGCGCCAACAACGGCAACCGCGTCGCCCGCGGACATGAAGCCTGCGGCAGCGCGGCGCGATACATCATTGAGTAGTCCCAAGGCGCCGATCATAGGTGTAGGAAATATGGCCCGGCCGCGCGACTCGTTGTAGAGGCTCGCGTTTCCACTAACGACCGGCACGCCGAATGCGAGGGCGGCGTCGCGGATGCCCCGTATCGACTCTGTCAGCTGGTATTGAACGTCGTTTGTTTCGGGGTTGCCGAAGTTGAGGCCATCTGTGAGCGCCACGGGCTCGGCGCCTGTGCAAGAGACGTTTCTACACGCTTCGGCAACCGCGATCACGCTACCTGCGTATGGGTCGAGGTAGCAGAGGCGCCCGTTGCAATCGACGGAGACGGCGATTGCCTTGCGGCCGCCCTTCAGCCTCAGGAGAGCCGCATCGCCGCCTGGCGGAATCACGGTGTTATTCTGTACCTGGTGGTCGTACTGCCTGAATACGTCCCGCTTGCTGGCTATATTGGGCGACGCCAGCAGCCGTAACAGGACCTCGTTCGGCGATACGTCGGGCAAGGGAAGGCGAGACGGCTCCTCGTCTTGAACGCGGTTGAGCCAATCAGGCTTTTTGCCGGAAAGAACGTACTCCGGGGCATCGGTGAGGGTATGGACCGGTGACTCAGTAGCCTCGACATGACCGTCGTTTATCTGGACGGTGTTGCCATCGGTGAACTCGCCGATGATTGTCGAATCGAGGTCCCACTTACTGAACAGTTCGGCGATTTCACGTTCGCCGCCCGGTCTGACGGCCAGCAGCATTCGCTCTTGAGACTCGGAGAGCATAACTTCGTAGGGGGTCATGCCAGTTTCACGGCGCGGGACCTTTGCTACGTCTAACGTCAGTCCCATGCCGCTGCGGCTTGCCATTTCGATTGCTGCGCTTGCCAGTCCGGCCGCGCCCAGGTCCTGCATTCCGACTACGCAGTCGAGTTGCGCGGCTTCCAGACAGGCCTCTATCAGCACCTTTTCGAGAAAGGGGTTTCCGACCTGGACGGCCGACCGCGATCCGCCTTCCTCTTCGAAAATGCGTGAGGCAAGACCCGACGCGCCGTGTATGCCGTCCCGACCGGTGTCGGCGCCGACGAGTATCAACCGGTCGCCTGGATTACGGGCAGAGGCGCTCAGGGTTCGGCCATCCTCGATCAGGCCCACACACATGGCGTTGACGAGCGGATTGTCGGAATAAGAGTCGTCAAACACGATCTCCCCTCCGACGTCGGGCACCCCGATGCAGTTCCCGTATGCTGAAATCCCGGCGACAACCCCGTGCATCAGAAACCGGTTTCGAGCATCGCCCGGACGCCCGAATCGAAGGGAGTTCAACAGGGCAATGGGCCGCGCCCCCATGGCGAAGATGTCCCTGACGATCCCACCGACGCCGGTCGCGGCGCCCTCAAACGGCTCTACTGCCGATGGATGAT
>JAKZUY010000252.1:0-3576 GCA_047516345.1 Dehalococcoidia bacterium
GACTTCACGTCATTGCAGCTGCGACCGCCGGCTAGACAGCCGCGGCGAGAATCCCTTCCGGCGCGACAGAATTAAAGAGGCAAGATGATAGATCCCCACGGCGGAACTCTGGTAAACCGGGTTCTCAACCCCGAAGAGGCGTCAAACCTTGAGGCGCGCGCCGGCGCCATGCGGCGGATCGTGCTCGGCCCGCTCGAATCGTCTGACCTGAGAATGATCTCGATCGGTGCGTTCAGCCCGCTGACAGGATTCCTAAACGGCGACGACTACATGTCGGTGGTGACAAGCAGCCGCCTGACTACCGGCGAAGTGTGGACCATTCCGATCACTTTGGCGGTTGCTGCCGATGAGGCGGCAGGCATCCGGCAGGGCGACGAGGTGGCGCTGTACGACACCGATGGCAACCTGCTCGGCGGCCTGACGGCAGAGGACATTTTCCGGTACGACCCCAGAGTTGAAGCGAGGGAGGTGTTCAGGACCGAGGACGAAGACCACCCCGGAGTCGCCAATCTCTACTCGCAAGGCGAGGTTCTAGTCGGCGGCCCGATAAGCGCCCTTCCCCGCCGGCCCCTCGACGTGTACGCAGAGGCCGACAGACCCCCGGCCGTAACCCGGGCGCTGTTCGACTCGAATGGCTGGCGAACGGTTGTCGGATTCCAGACCCGAAACCCGATCCACCGGGCGCACGAATACATCATGAAATGTGCGCTTGAACTTGTGGACGGGCTCGTAGTGCATCCACTCACGGGCGAGACCAAAGCCGGAGATACGGACGCCGGGGTCAGGATGCGCTGTTACCGGGAACTGCTGACCCGCTACTACCCGGCGGGGCGCACCGTACTGTCCACGTTCCCCGCCTTCATGCGGTACGCTGGCCCGCGCGAGGCAGTTTTCCACGCCCTTTGCAGGAAGAATTACGGTTGCACCCACTTTATTGTGGGGCGCGACCACGCAGGAGTCGGCAACTACTACGGCACGTACGACGCCCAGCACGTCTTCAGCGAGTTCGACGCCTCGGACCTTGGCATTCAGCCGATGTTTTTCGAGCACTCGTTCCACTGCCGGCGGTGTGGGAACATGGCCACATCCAAGACCTGCCCGCATGATTCCGACGCCCACGTATTCCTGAGCGGTACGAAGGTTAGGGAAATGCTCGAAAAGGGCGAAAGGCCGCCGGAGGAGTTCACCCGTCCCGAGGTGGCGGACATCCTTATTGCGGCCGCCCGGGGGTAAGAGACAGTCCGGGTTGCCCTTATGAAGGCCGCAGTCGGATTCGCGACGCCACGGCGTGGCCCAGCACGGCCTTGTCCTGACCTACGTTGAGAACCACCACGCCCCTGTAGGGCGCGACCACTTCAACGACAACTTCTACACCGGGCAGAACGCCGCCAGCCGTAAGGTAGGCCACGAGTTCCTCGTCGTCCTCCGGTATGCGGTCTACCACCATCGGTAAACCGGTCGGCGCGTTGTCGAGGGTCACTACTTTGGAGGGCGCGGCGTACCCGGTACCAGGAATGGGTTGCCCGAATGGATCGGTGGTCGGATTGCCGAGCCGCTCGCGGATGTCTGCCTCAAGACCGTCCGAAATGGCGTGTTCCAGTCGATGGGCCTCGGCGTTAACGCGGTGAAGTTCGACGCCGAGCAGATCGACAATCATGCACGCCGCCAGCCGGTGCCGGCGAATGATGCGCTCTGCCAGAGTCTTGCCGAGGGCCGTGAGGCCGATGTCCCTCGTTTCCGATATCTGGATCAGCCCTTCACGTTCCATACGCCTTAGCATCCCCGATACCGATGGCAGGGAGGTCCCGAGGAACTCCGTTGCGGGGACGCGCCTGAGTTGGGTGACCAGGTTGGCGTTTGTCACCCGAGAGCCTTGCTCCTGCACGAGGTAAATAGAGAGGAGGTAGTTCTCCATCGCCTGGGTCAGGCGAGTCTCGCCGGACTTGGACCGGCTGCGCCGCTGGCCGGAGGGGGAAGATGAGGGGGTTTTGATGTTCTCCGCCATTAAGGGAGGCTAGCAATGCGCCCGACGGTCGGTCAAGCTCGGCAAAGCGGCGAGGGACTCTGCACCCATATGCATGGCAACCCTGTAATACCAATTCGTTTTGATTCCGCCAACCATTCAGATCGTAGCGGCGGGTTTCAAACCAGCCTTCGGCCTCGCCAATTGGCAGGGTTGTTGGCGTCGTCAGATGATTTCCTGGGAATCACCTTGGCCTGGCGAAGGACAATAATTGGATGAAAATGGCGGCCGCGTCCCACGGCAGGGGGTGCTGGCGGGTTTCAAACCCGCCACTACGACGCGGCGGCAGTGTCTGTTTTCGTAACAATGACGTGTGCCAGTCGCTGGTTGAAAGCTCCGGGGGATTGTGTTTGTCGGGGTACCGCCCTATCATTCCGCCCCGGTCGATACCACTTTCCACTGACCATCAAACTAACTGGCCCCAGTCTCATTCCGACCGCGGCTTGGGGGCCTGATTGCTTCGTCACTTGCTGTCCGCGCCTGCGGGGTTGATCCCCGCGGTGATTGCGGTTTCCACTATGGCGCTAGTGGTGGCAACAGGGCTGGCGACGGGGCATCCTCTCTCGCTGGCGCAAACCTCCGTTCCTCTTGTTGTGTTTGAAGAGGGCAACGCCATCGAACGGTTCGTAAAGGAGAACTCCCCGGCAGGCGCATCGATCGGCCCGCCGGTCGTGGCGAGCGGTGGCGACGGCCAGTTGACGTACGGCCTTTCGGGCGATGACGCGACTTCGTTTGCGATAGTCACGGACACCGGTCAGCTCCTCGTCGGGCAGAGCACCTCGCTCGACTTTGAGTCCGACAAGAAGACGTACTCGATCATCGTCACCGCGACCGGCCAATCAGGGCAGACCGCCAGCGTCGATGTCACCGTAGTTGTCGAAGACGTCAATGAGCCGCCGGAATTCGACATTCCCTCCATTTCGTTCGAGGTAAAGGAAAACACACCGCCGGACACGAAAATCGGTGATCCGATCACCGCGACCGACCCTGAAGACGACGACGTTACCTACTCGCTGACCGGAACCAACGCGGGTCTATTCGACGTTGACGCTTCCGACGGTCAGGTCAGGACCAAAGAGTCTCTGAACTACGAGGCCGAGAGCATGTACATCGTTGCGTTTAGTGCGTCCGACCCCGGCGGCAGCGGCAACAGTACGGGCATCAAACTGACCATTGAAATCATTGACGTCAGTACGGAGCATCCCGGCAAGCCTGAAAAGCCGTCGGTGTCCCCGAAACCCGGCAACGGACATGAGGCGTTGGCCGTCACGTGGGCCGCGCCTGAAAACTCGGGCCCGCCGATCATGAGATACGTCGTGCAGTATCGGGTCGAGGGCTTGGACACCGAATGGAAGCAGGTGACAATTGAGGGAAACGGCGTTGAGACTACGATCTCCAGGCTCGCAGCCGACACCAAGTACGAGGCGCAAGTGCGCGCAGTTAACGACGAGGGCGAAGGGGCGTGGTCGGGATCAGGGGAGGGTAGTACGTTCGCCTCCATGCCTGTGAACACTCCGCCTGAATTCGACGTCAACGCTACCTCAACACTGTCG